>JAEYVB010000052.1 GCA_023429345.1 Planctomycetota bacterium | reverse complement strand
GGCGGAGAGCGTGATGGCGGATCTGCTGGAGTTGGCGCGGGGCGGCGGGGGCGGGGGTGCGCGTGCGACAGAGAGGGCCCGGGCGGGGGTGCTTTCAAGCGGGTCGGGGGCTAACATTCCCCCCTGTTTTGCCCCGGACCCTGGGGCTGGGTTCCCTATACCAGTTGAGACTTCCGAATGCGAGCAACCGAACTCCGCCCCGGCCTTGGCGTGAAGATGGACGGCAAGCTGTACGTCATCACCAACTTCGAGCACCGCACACCCGGCAACCTGCGGGCGTTCATCCAGGTCAAGATCAAGGAGGTCCTGACCGGGAAGACGATCGAGAAGCGGCTCAGCTCCTCGGACGATGTGGATGTCGTGGACCTGGACCGGCGGCCGATGGAGTACCTGTACTCCGACCAGACGGGCGCGACGTTCATGGACCAGGAGACGTTCGACCAGAGCACGATCAGCAAGGATGTGCTGGGCGATGCGCTCCTCTATATGCGGCCGAACACCGAGGCGGTGGTGCTGTGCCACGACGGCAACCCGATCACGATCGAGCTGCCGGCGGCGGTCGAGCTCACCGTGACGGACACGCCGCCGGGGATCAAGGGCGCCACGGCGACCAACCGCCTGAAGGAGGCGACGCTGGAGACGGGGCTGAAGACGAAGGTGCCGGAGTTCATCACGACGGGGGAAGCGATCAAAGTGAGCACGACGGACGGGAGCTACCTGAGCAGGGCGTGACGGGCGGCGGCTGGGACAGGTTGATTCTGAGGAGGACCTATGCGACCCATAGGTCCTCTTTGTTTGTGCGGGGGTGGGAGGTAAGCGCCGGCGATGGCGGCGAGCATGGGGCTTCGATACGAGCGCGCATGCTCACACCCCTCGATCCAGCAAGCCCGCACCTGCCCTCGCGCGCTCGTATGTAGGACCCGCAGGTGCATATTCGTGGGACCGAGAACGAACAGAACGCGGCAAGAAAACTTGGAGGCACGGGGCAAAATCCCTTGCGGAAAGAGACCTATGGGTTATCCTCAGGCTCATGGCGGCGAGGAGCCGTCGTTTTTTTTTCGCGAGCCGTGCGGAAGCCCCCGTGGGCCCCCGGCAAGAGAGAGGGAGAGACATGAAGACGGTCGCTACTTTGGCCTCGCTGCTGGTCGCTGCCGGCGCTGCGTTCGGGCAGACCTTCAGCAACGCGGCCCCCATCGGTATCCCCAGCTCGGGCCCGTCGCCACTGTATCCGTCAACGATCAGCGTTGCCGGTCTTGGCGGAACCATCGTCGACATGACGGTGACGCTCCACGGTGTGAACCACACGTGGCCCGACGACGTGGACATCCTGCTGGTCGGGCCCGGCGGGCAGAACGTGATGCTGATGTCCGACGCGGGCAGCTCGTTCGACCTCATCGACCTGACGCTCGCATTCAATCAGGGCGCGGCTGACTTCCTCCCCGACAACGCCCAGATTCTCGGCGGGACCTACCTCCCATCCAACTATGTCGCTGGCGATGTGATGCCCGCCCCCGCGCCTGTCGGGCCCCATGGCGATTCGCTCGCCGCTTTTTTCGGCACCAGCGGCAATGGTGATTGGAGCCTCTTTGTCGCGGACGACACCGGCAGCGATACGGGCGAAATCACCGGCGGCTGGAGCATCGAGTTTGTCGTACCCGCCCCGAGCACGGCCGCACTTCTGGGCTTCGGTGGCGTGATGGCGCTTCGCCGTCGCCGCTGAGCGAGATTCAGGAATCAGAGCGGCAGGTTCGGGCGGGTCCTCCGCCCGAACCCCGCGCGGGGCCGCGCGTTCAGACCTTGCGGTCCAGGAGCCGGTACCCCACCGCCTCCGACACGTGCGCCACCCCGACGGTCTCCGCCCCCTCGAGGTCGGCGATCGTCCTCGCCACGCGCCGGATCTTGTCGTAGGCCCGCGCGCTGAGCCCCATCTCGGTCATGGCCTGGCCCAGGAGCGCGCGGGCGGATTCTTCCATGGCGCACCACTTGTCGAGTTGCTTGCCGCTGAGCCGGCCGTTGGGGATGCCGTCCTGCCGCTGCAGCTGCTTCTCGCGGGCCCGGAAGACCTGCTCGCGCATGTCCCTCGTGCTCGTGCCGATCGGCGCTGAAGAAAGCTGCTTCCACGGCACCGCCGGCGCCTCGATGTGGATGTCGATGCGGTCCAGGAGGGGCCCGGAGATCTTCGCCAGGTAGCGTTCCATGTCGCGCCGGCCGACCTCGCCCGCGGGCATGTCGCCCTTGGGCGTCGGGTTCATGGCCGCGACCAGCATGAAGCTCGCGGGGAAGCGCACCGCCGAGTGCGAGCGGGCGATCGTCACCACGTGGTCCTCCATCGGCTGCCGCAGCGTCTCGAGCACGGGGCGTGGGAACTCCGGGAGCTCGTCGAGGAACAGCACGCCCCGGTGCGCCAGGGAGATCTCCCCCGGGCGCGGCACCGCCCCGCCCCCCACCACCGCCGGCGCTGAGGCGGTGTGGTGCGGCGAGCGGACCGGGCGCGTGGTGATCAGCCCCTGCCCGACGGGGAGGCACCCCGCGGCGGAGTAGATGCGCGTGATCTCGATGGCCTCGGCGGCGGTGAGCGGCGGCAGGACGCCCGGGAGCGCCTTGGCCATCATGGACTTGCCGGTCCCGGCGGGGCCGAGCATGAGCAGGTTGTGCGAGCCCGCGGCCGCGACGACGATCGCCCGCTTCACCGCCTCCTGCCCGCGGACTTCGGCGAAGTCGATCGGCGCGGTCGCCGTGCGCAGGAGGCTGTCGATGTCCGGGGTGGGCTCCGGCCGCGGCTCGATCTCGCCCTTGAGCAGGCCGACCACCTCGGCGAGCGTCCGGACTCCCAGCACCTCGACGCCCGGCACCACCGCGGCCTCGGCGGCGTTCTCCGCGGGCACGATGACGCCGCGGTAGCCGGAGGCCGCGGCCAGCGAGGCCATCGCGATCGCACCTTTCACCGCCCGCACCCGCCCGTCCAGAGCCAGCTCTCCGGCGAAGAGGTAGGTGCGAAGGTCGAGCGGCTCGCTCACGGCTTCGCCGGGTTCCGAGAGCTTTCCGCTCCGCGGCACGCCGCCGCGCGGCGCCGGCCTTCCCCCGGTGTCGCCGACGATCCCTTGCGTGACCAGGAGGGCTACAGCGATGGGCAGGTCGTACAGCGGCCCTTCTTTGCGCACATCTGCCGGCGCCAGGTTGATCAGCGTCCGCCCGGTGGGGAAGAAGTACCCGCTGTTGGCGAGCGCCGACTTCACCCGCTCGACCGATTCCTTCACCGCCGCATCGGGGAGCCCGACGACGGTGTGCCGCGGCTGCGTTCCCGGGCCGTCCTCGAGGTCGAAGTCGACCTCGACCTCGCACGGGAGGGCGTCGATCCCCTGGAGCAAATACGACTGCACGCGGGCAAGCATGACCGACAGAATACAAACACCCGCGGGAGTATGCGGGGTGAGCCCCCATGACGCCCCGGCCCCCGCCTGCCGATAATCCACCGATGCCCCAACCTGCTTCTACACGCACCCCGTCGGCCTGGCCCCCCACGGGGCCCTGCGGCCGATCCCTTGTGGCGGGCGCAACCACCTCCTCCCCCGCCTCGCCCCTGGTCCCGGCGGAGTCGAAGTTCTACTCGGTCGACCCGCATTCCGGCGACAGGCTCCCCACCATGTATCTCGCGGCCACGCTCGACGAGGTGGACACCGCCGCCTGGGCCGCGTGGAACGCCTTCCACGCCATGGGCGAGCGGAGCGCTGCCGACCGCGCTGCGCTCCTCGAAGCCATCGCCGATTCCATCATGGACCTCGGTGAGCACCTCCTCGCCGTGGCCTCCGACGAGACGGGGCTTGGTCCCGCGCGGCTCGTCTCCGAGCGCGAGCGCACCGTCGGCACGCTCCGCCTGTTCGCCGGGGTCGTGAGCGAGGGCTCCTGGGTCGAGGCCGCGATCGATACCGGCCAGGCCTCGCGCCGCCCTACGCCCAGGCCCGACATCCGCCGCATGCTGAGGCCTCTCGGGCCCGTCGCGGTCTTCGGCGCGGGCAACTTCCCCCTCGCCTACTCGACGGCCGGGGGCGACACCGCATCCGCGCTGGCCGCGGGCTGCCCCGTCGTCGTGAAGGGGCATCCCGCGCACCCGGGCACCGGCGAGCTGGTGGCCCACGCGGTCGCGCACGCGATCGACACCCTCCGGTGGGACCCCGGAACGTTCTCCTTCCTCCACGCGGGCGGGGCGCGGGAGATGGACATCGGTCAGCACCTCGTGAGGCACCCGGCCATTCGCGCGGTCGGCTTCACGGGCTCTGTCGGCGGCGGGATGGCCCTGGCCCGCCTCGCGGCCGACCGGCCCGACCCCATCCCGGTTTTCGCGGAGATGGGCAGCACCAACCCCGTGTTCACGCTCCCCTCGGCGCTCGAATCGCAGGCGGGCGCCATCGCCGAGCGGCTCGTCAACTCCATGACCGCCAGCCACGGCCAGATGTGCACCTGCCCCGGGCTCATCTTCGCGCCCCGCGGGCCCGGCGCCGACACACTGATGAAGGCGATGGTCAAGGCGCTCGATGCGCTCGTGCCCCAGGCCATGCTGAGCCACCGCACCCGCGCCAACTTCTCCCGCCGCGTCGGCGAGGTGGCGGCGGTGCCGGGCGTCGAGGTCCGCGGCGGGTCTCCCCAGGCCGGGCACCGTGAGGCCGCCACGGATGTGTACGAGCCGGGCACGCCCATCCGCAGCTCCGCCGTCCTCTTCCGTACCACCTTCGAGACCTTCCGCAAGAACCCCGCACTCCACGACGAAGTCTTCGGCCCGGCCGCCATCCTCATCATCTGCGACGATGACGAGCAGCTCGCGGCCGCCGCGGCCAGCATCCAGGGCAGCCTCACCGGCACCATCTGGGCGGGGGCGGCCGACGGGCTGCTGGCCCGGCGCATCCAGTCGATCCTCGAGCAGCGCGTCGGGCGGATCATCTTCAACGGCGTGCCGACCGGCGTCGAGGTGGTCCCGGCCATGGTGCACGGCGGCCCCTACCCCGCAACCAACCAGCCGCACACATCCGCGGTGGGGCCCTCGGCGATCAGGCGGTGGGCCCGCCCCGTGGCCTACCAGAACGTGCCGGACTCCTTCCTGCCGCCGGAGCTGCGCAGCGCCAACCCGCTGAAGATCCGCCGGCTGGTGAACGGCGAGTGGACCGAGGCCCCGCCCTCCCGCAAGGCCGAGCCGGCCGCTCCCTAGCGTCCTCTGGGTGAATCGCGACCGGCCCGCTTGATCCGCACCCCGCGGGGGTTACGCTTGTCCGCTGCTTCCTGGGGAGTAGCCGCCCGCGAGAGCGAAGCGGGTCGCGGAAGGCGTCAGCACGGGGCAGACCGCCCCCGCCCTCCGCACGCGGAAACGGCCGCGGGGCAAGACCATCACGCAGATGCGGGCTCCGGGCCCGCCGTGAGGTGCGTTTGCTCCAGCTCGCCGAACTGCCGCTCTTGCTTTCCGAACTCGGTCTCGCCGGCATCAGCCCCAAGGCCTGGGCCTACGCGGGCTTCCTGCTGCTGGTGATGGGATTCCTGGCCCTCGATCTGGGCGTCTTTCACCGCGAGGCCCACGAGGTCTCCTTCCGGGAGGCGCTTGCCTGGTCAGGGGTCTGGGTCACCTGCGGGCTTGCATTCGGCGCGTTCGTCTACTTCGCCTACGAGCACCACTGGCTGGGCCTGGGCCTCAAGACGCCGATGTATTCCGGCGGCGCTGCGGGCGAGCCGGCGATCGTGACGGGCGTCGTCGGCGGGGCGGCAGCGCTCCAGCAATACCTCGCCGCGTACGTCGTCGAGAAGTCGCTCGCGATGGACAACATCTTCGTCATCGCGGTGATCTTCGGCTACTTCGCGGTGCCGCCGAAGTACCAGCACCGCCTGCTCTTCTGGGGCATCCTGGGCGCGCTGGTGATGCGGGGCATCCTCATCGCCGTCGGCGCCGAGCTGATCCTGCGCTCCAGCTGGATCCTCATCATCTTCGGGCTCTTCCTCGTCGGCACCGCCGTGCGCATGGCGCTGGTCAAGCACGCCTCCGACATCGCGGACAACCCGGTGATCCGCCTGGTCCGCCGCGTTATCCCGGTGACCCCCGGCTACCACGGGCAGCGCTTCTTCGCGAGGATCGACGGGGTCCTGCACGCGACGCCGATGCTGCTCGCGCTGGTGATGGTCGAGGCCACCGACCTCGTCTTCGCCGTGGACTCCATCCCCGCCGTCTTCGCC
>JAEYVB010000313.1 GCA_023429345.1 Planctomycetota bacterium | reverse complement strand
GGCGAAGCCGCGGCCCCCCTTCGGGACCTGGCGGTTTTCATGGCAGGCCGGGGTGCCTGACGAGGATTCATCGAGCGGGCTGCACGTAGCCTACACTGTTTTCAGGAAACATTGAAAGTCGAGCCGCCCGATGAGACTGCTGCCCACCATTTCCACCCCGGCGGACCTGAAGAAACTGGCCCCGGAGCAGTTGCCGGAGCTCGCGGCCGAGATCCGTCAGGCGATCTGCGACGCGGTTTCCCGTGCCGGCGGCCACCTGGCCCCGAACCTCGGCGTGGTCGAGCTGACTGTCGCGCTTCATTACGTCTTTGATTTCGGGCACGACCGGCTGCTGTTTGACGTTGGTCACCAGTGCTACCCGCACAAGCTGCTCACCGGCAGGTTGCCCCTGCTGGGCAAGCTGCGGACGCGGGAGGGGATGGCGGGGTTTCCGGAGCCCCGGGAATCGCCGTTCGACCTGTTCAGCGTCGGGCACGCCGGGACCGGCATTTCGACCGCGGTCGGGATGGCCCGGGGCGATTCTCTGAAAGGGGAGGCTTTCCACCCCGTCACGAATCCTGCCGGTCGACGTGTGGCGACGCTCATCGGGGATGCATCGATCGTGAACGGCGTCGCCATGGAGGGGCTGAACAACGCCGGGACGCTGAGGCGGCAGTTTCTGGTGGTCCTGAACGACAACGGCATGTCGATCGCGAAACCGCAGGGAGCGATCGCGCAGTACTTTGATCGCGTGCGCATGTCGCATCTCTACACGGACTTCAAAAAGGGCGCGCGGGAGATTCTCAAGCAGATCCCGGGCGGGTCGCTCCTGCACGGGGCGTACCACAAGGCCGGGGAGGCGACCAAGGCCGTGCTCACCGAAGAGAGTGCCTGGTTCGAGCACTTCGGGCTGGTGACGGTCGGCCCGATCGACGGCCACGACCTGCCGACGCTGATCGAGTTCCTCACCGAGGCCCGGGAGTTCGACCGGCCGATGGTCCTCCATGTCAAGACGATCAAGGGCAAGGGGTTCGATTTCAGCGAGCGGGATGCCTCCAAGTTCCATTCTCCACCGGCGTTCCGCGTCGAGAACAGCGCCACCGATGACCAGACGGTCCTGCAGCAGGGCTGCCGGGTAGAGCTGAAGATCGAGGGGCGGTCCTTCACCACGGCGTTCGGCGAAGCGCTCGGCGAACTCATGCAGCGGGATGACAGGATCGTCGCGTGCACCGCGGCGATGCCCGACGGAACCGGACTTACCAAGATTCTTCAGGCGTTCCCGGACCGAGCGTGGGATACGGGCATCTGCGAATCGCATGCGATGGACATGATGGCCGGCCTCGCGAAGACGGGGCTGAAGCCATTCTTTGCGGTGTATTCCACCTTTCTGCAGCGTGCATTCGACCAGGCCTTCCAGGAAGCCGCCCTGCAGGGGCTGCCGGTCCGCCTGTGCCTGGATCGCGCCGGACTTGTGGGCGGCGATGGCGCGGTGCACCACGGGTTCTGCGATGTTGCCCTGCTCCGCGTTCTGCCCGACGCGGCCCTGACCGCCGCCATCGACGAGCCGTCCCTGAAGGCGGCGCTCGAGTTCATGCGCGGGTACGACGCGGGGCTCTCGGCCGTGCGGTACCCAAGGGACCTGGTCGCGGACCGGTTGCTGGGCGAGGTCTGCCCGCCATTCGAACTCGGCAAGGCGAGGCTCCTCACGCCGGAAGCGGAGGGGGCGCCGGATGTGGCGGTGCTGGCGTTCGGCACGCCGGCGATCACCGCGCTGGAGTGTGCCGACTCGCTGGCCGCCGAGTACCGCGTCGCGGTGTACGACGCGCGATTCGCAAAGCCCGTTGATTCCGCTCTGATCCGGACGCTGGTCGGGAGGGGCATCCCGATCCTCACCGTCGAGGACCACGGCATCGTCGGCGGCTTTGGCGCGGCCGTGGTCGATGCGGCGCAGGAAATGGGGCTGGACACCAGCCGCATCACAAGAATCGGATTGCCCGATTCATGGGTGCACCAGGACTCGCGGGCCAAGCAGCTCGCCGAGGTCGGTCTGGACCTGGCCGGGATCTCCCGGGCGGTGCGGGAGGCCGCGGAACGTGCGGGACCTCGGACCGCGAGGACCCCCAAAGTCGCGCCCGGCCCGGCCTCCGTACACTGACCGGCGTGCCACGCTCCGTCCTGCTCCTGGTCAACCGCGATAAGCCCGATGCGCTCGCCGCGGCCGTCGAGGTTCGTGGGCTGATCGAGCGGTACGGGCGGCTGGCGGCCGAGCTGCCGGCGGAGCTCGGGAACCCGGTCGCGGACATCCGCGGCGCCGACCTGATCGTTGTGCTCGGCGGCGATGGCACGCTGCTCTCGCAGAGCCGCCGCTTCGCCGGGCTCGGCCTGCCGCTCCTGGGCATCAATCTCGGCAAGCTCGGCTTCCTGGCCGAGTTCGATGTGCCGGCGATCCGATCGCAAGCCGCCGCGCTCTTTGGCGGGAGGGAGGCCCCGACCCGCGATGTGTACCTTCTGCGGGCGGCCGTCCGCAGCGCGGGCGAGCACCACCCGCGGTTCGACGATGTGGCACTGAACGAGGCCCTTGTCACGGCGGGATCCCCGTTCCGGATGATCAGCATCGGGCTGTCGATCGACCACGTTCGAGGGCCGACGGTCGGCGGCGACGGGATCATCGTCTCATCCCCCACCGGATCCACGGCGTACAACGTCTCGGCGGGAGGTCCGATCGTGGCCCCCGATGTCGAGGCCATGATCATTACCCCAATCGCCGCCCACTCGCTTTCCTTCCGGCCAATCGTCGTCGGGGCTCGTTCGAGTATCGAACTCGAGCTTCTGGCGGGCAATACCGGGGATGGGGGGCAGGGGACGACGCTGGTCCTGGATGGCCAGGTCAGCGTGCCGCTGAAAAAAGGGGATCTGGTCGAGGTCCGGCGCGACGACAGACCTGTCAGCTTTGTGACCAACCCTCAGGGCGGGTATTGGCGGACCCTCATCGAGAAGATGCAATGGGCCGCCCCCCCGCGGCTGCGCGGCTCCTGACCCGGCCTCCGCCCCGCACCCCACGGCTGTGCGACGCGTACAGAGGGTGCCGGAGGGGCGTGGGCCGCCCGTAGGGGCGGTTTCTGCTACCATCGGGACCCCATCCCCCGGGCCGAACGGAGACCGTGCCGATGACCTTTCTGCGTTCCGCGATCGCCGCTGTTCCCGCCGCCATCGTCTGTTTCCTCGCTCCCGCGGCGCAGGCCGACGAGTACGTCGATTCGGTGAATCGCCTGTACTCGCAGATCCGGCCGGAGCACCGCAGCGATCTGATCCTCCTCCCCGCCCTGGCAGCGATGCAAGCTCCCCCCGCGGTAGCCTCCGATGCGGCCAAGGCCATGCTCCTCCCGCACGGCTCGAGCGGCTGGTCGGCCGCGGAGGAATGGGCCATGGGCGAGCCGCAGCGGGCGGTTCTGGCGGCGCTGACGAAAGCCACGGCTCACACGCAGATGGCCTTCGGCCAGCCCTACGGGGCCGATGCGCTCGCGGCCTCCTCCGAGGGGATCGAGATGATCCAGCAGGGGCTGTACACCGAGCTTGGCGACCCGCCGCTCCTGGCCGCGGCCAAGTTCCTGTACCGGCCCAGGCTCGATCAGGCCGCGGCCCTCGTCAACGTCGAGGCGACGCGGCTCTCTGCCGAGGGTAAGGTGGACGAGGCCATCAAGCTGCTGGGCGACTGGCTCTTCTTCTCCCGCCAGATGGCCGACCGCGAGTTCTACGAGGAAGCCCGGTGGGGCCTTCGGTCGATGATCGCCGCCTTCGAGCGCATCCGGGATGTCGCCTACACCGATTTCCGTTCCGGGAAGCAGAGCCTCACGATCGAGCAGATCATGACCGTTCTGGACCGTCTCCGCACCGAGGACGGCTACCTGATGGGTGATCGCCTGACCTTCCCCGCGGCCAACAGGGTCGCGGCCGATCAGGTCGTCGCCCGCACGTTTGTCAATCGCGGGGGGGTGAATGCGAACACGTTCGGGCAGACGATGGCCCGTCTGGCAAGCACCCAGCGGCCGCTGCGGCTGTTCTCCGAGGCCGCCCGCTGGGACGACGTCGGCCGCGCGCACGCGAACTGGTTTGATACAACCGCTCAGGTCGGCAAGGTGTACGAGGACTGGACGGCCCGCTGGCCCCTGGACCCGTTCGATCCCCGGCAGACCATGGTGCCGGATTACGACCGGACGAGCGACAGCAAGTACGCCGTGATCAAGACCCTGATCCCGGACATGGGTGTTCTGTTCAACGACCGTCAGATTCTGAGGTCGCAGCTGGTCGGCACCCGGAACTCGCTCGGCGTTCTGGCATTCTACCTCCGCAACAAGAACTTCCCGCCCACCCTGGCCTCCATCCGCCCGATCTTCGTCAAGGTCATCGAGGCCGACCCGTTCAACCCCGATCCCGAGCGAGCCCGCGGCAAGCTCCCCCCGCTGGAGTATTTCGTTCCCATCCGGGACCAGCGGTTCGGCGACCGGGAAGAGCCGCGGCCGCACGAGATCAACGTCGTGACCGGTGGGGGCATGGACAACTTTCAGGTCTCGATCAGCGAAGACCAGTTCGTGCTTTACTCCGTCGGCCCCGACGGTCGCAAGAACTGGGCCCGTGACGTCTCGGGCGAGCCGGCCAAGAACATGATCGGCGACCTGCTCCTGTGGCCGCCGGTCACCTCGCTGGTCCGCCAGCGATTGATCGAGACCAACCAACTCCGCTGATCGTTGACATTCGGACCGTGAGCACGCACGACATGGCAGACATCCACAAGGTGGTGATCATCGGCTCCGGCCCGGCCGGGTGGACCGCGGCGATCTACGCCGCACGCGCCCAGCTCGAACCGGTCGTGTACATCGGGGTGCCCAAGGCCGACCCGGGTCCGGTCCTTCCGGGCGGACAGCTGATGCTGACGACGGACGTCGAGAACTACCCCGGTTTCCCCGCGGGCGTGCACGGGCCCGAGATGATGGCCCTCTTTCAGAAGCAGGCCGAACGGTTCGGAACCAAAGTAATCGGTGAGGACATCGTCCGCTGCGATTTCTCGTCTCATCCTTTTACGTTGCACACGTCGGCCGGTGCGCAGGTCCGCGCCCGGGCCGTGATCTTGGCCACGGGGGCGACCGCGAACTGGATCGGGTTGCCCAACGAGCTGCGGCTGGCCAAGATCGGCGGCGGTGTCTCCGCGTGCGCGGTGTGCGATGGCGCTCTGCCGGTCTTCCGCGGCCAACCCCTGGCGGTAGTGGGGGGGGGCGATACAGCCATGGAAGAGGCCACCTACCTCACGAAGTTCGCGTCGGAGGTGATCGTGATCCACCGCCGCGACAAGCTCCGGGCCAGCCGCATCATGCAGGACCGGTTCCTCTCCCGCCCCAACGCCCGCGTGCTCTGGAACAAGGTCGTGACGGATGTGCTCGGGGATGAGAAGATCGAGGCGGTGCAGCTCGAGGACACGGTGACCGGCGAGCGGTCACGCCTGGATGTGAAGGGTCTCTTCGTCGCCATCGGCCATACGCCCGCGACGAAGTTTCTGCAGGGAGCCGGGGTCGAGCTCGACCCGTCGGGGTACATCGCGCTCAAATCCCGGAACAGCTACACCAACATCCCGGGCGTCTTCGCCGCGGGCGATGTCGCGGATGCTCATTACCGGCAGGCAATCACGGCCGCGGGGATGGGGTGCATGGCCGCGCTCGATGCGGAGCGATGGCTGGCGGCTCAGGGCGTTGACTGAGCCGTAATCGCCGGACCGGTCCGGGCACGCATCACGATCAGCCAGACGCACGCGGCGAGCAGCGACCAGGTCGCGTGGGGCACGATCACGCCCTTCCAGAGCAGCGTGCCGCTGAGCCACCCCGGCACCCAAGAGAGTTCTTCGGCACGGCTGAGGATGCCCGCGCCGGGCGCCAGGAACGGAAGCAGAAGCACCAGGATCAGGATGTACGCGGTCCGCCCGGGGTACGACTCGAGGTGGGGTGAAT
Organism: Planctomycetota bacterium; assembly: GCA_023429345.1. Lineage (GTDB taxonomy): Bacteria > Planctomycetota > Phycisphaerae > Phycisphaerales > UBA1924 > JAEYVB01. Next base: position 7,055 of record JAEYVB010000313.1, on the reverse strand, counting down.
CGTCGTGCCGCCCAGCAAAGACCCCGCGCCAGGCCATGGCGAGCGGGATCGCGAGAATCACCGCGTCGTACGCCCTGTGGTACGCGATCAGCAGCGTCACGCACGCGGTCATGCTCAGCGAGAGCAGTTCCCCGTGCCCCTCCCCCCTCTCTCGCCCGCGGCGAAGGTCCACGATGAAATACGCGAGGCACAGGGCGCCCAGGATCGCGTAGACCAGCATCGCAGGCACCGGGCCATCGCGGAGCATCGCGTACAACGGGTACGCCAGATTGATCATCTGGTAACGGAAATGCGCTGTGTCGGTGGGATTGCCGTCCCCTACGGTGGCGAACTCCCCCATGTGACGGACCCAGCTCTCCCACCAGGGGATGCCCGCGACGCTCAGACGCACCGCGCCCACGCTCAGCAGGAGAGCGATCCCAGCGAGTCCCCCCGCGACGGAACGCCAGCGGAGCCTGCCAAGCTCATAGACGAGGAATAGCAGCCCCAGTTGCGGCTTGATGATGGCCGCGAAGCCGATTGCCACGCCCGCCAGCCAAAGGTCGCCGCCGCGGCCCGAACGTTCCTGCCAGCGACGCCGGAGAAGCTCCCCCGCGAGGATCAGTACAAGCACCACGTGGGACATCTGACCCACGTAGAGCCCGGTTGCCGCCGGCGCCAGCCATAGGAAGCTGGCGGCGATCGCCATGCCGGCCACGACGCCCGCACGCGCCAGACGGGCGAGCAGCACCATCGCCACCCCGATCAGAAAAACATTTGCGAGGGCCCATGCCCAGTTGGCCGCGGCCCAGGGCATCGCGGCAAAGGGGGCAAGGACGAGAAAGGTCGCGGGCGAGTAGACCAGGGACGATTCCGGCCGGGTCATCGGCTCCAGGCTCTTGGGACCGCCGGCCTCGAGGAAGACGCGCTGAGCGACCTCCATGCTGTAGGGATCGAGGCCCAGCAGCCACGCCCGGGCCGCGCTGTAGATGAGGGCGAAATCGAAGTTTCCGCCGCCGATCGCCCGCATCGGACCGCGCCAGACAAACCAGGCGGCCCCCGTGATGAGGGCCAGGACGAGAATCGTTCTTGCGGACTTGACGGACGGCTGCACACGGGGGCTCCGGTGGGGCGGGGGTCCAGAGCATATCGGCCGAAAGTGGGGGGCTAGACTCACCCCGATGCGTCCCCTCGACATCCTTTCTTCGCTCCAGATTGACCGTGATCCCCGCTTCGTGCCGGCCCCCCCCGGCGAGGCCCCCTCCGGGGTGATCGTCAGCGAGAACCCGGCCACGGGAGAGCCGATTGCCGGCGTTCGGCTCGACGATGCCACCGCCTGCGAGCGATCCATCGCCGAGGCCAACGGAACGTTCCGGGCCTGGCGAGAAGTCCCGGCCCCGGTGCGCGGGCAGGTCGTGCGGGCCATCAGCGAGGAACTCAGGAAGAATCAGCAGGCGCTCGGGGCCCTCATCAGCCTCGAGGTCGGGAAGCTCCGGGCCGAGGGGCTCGGCGAGGTGCAGGAAACGATCGATATCGCCGACTTTGCCGTCGGGCTCTCCCGGCAGCTGAGCGGCCTCACGCTCCCCAGCGAACGGCCCGAGCACCGCATGTACGAGCAGTGGCTCCCCCTCGGGCCGGTGGGCGTCATCACCGCGTTCAACTTTCCGCACGCGGTCTGGGGGTGGAACGCGATGCTCGCGGCCGTCTGCGGCGACAGCGTGATCTGGAAGCCCAGTCTGCTCGCGCCCCTGACAGCCCTGGCGACGAACGCGATCGCCGACCGCGTGGCGACGGCGATGGGGCACCCGGGCGTCTTCCGGCTCGTCATAGGGACCGACGAGATCGTCGGCGAGCGGCTGATCGCGGATCGCCGGATCCCCCTGATCTCGGCGACGGGTTCCTGCCGGATGGGCCGCCGCGTCGGCCAGGTGGTGGCGGGTCGGCTCGGCCGGACGCTGCTGGAGCTCGGCGGCAACAACGCGGTGATCGTCTCCGATCAGTGCGACCTTGATCTGGCGATCAAGTACATCGTCTTCAGCGCGGTTGGCACCAGCGGCCAGCGCTGCACCACCACGCGGCGCCTGATCGTTCACGAAAGCGTGGTCGAGAAGGTCCTGCCCCGCCTGGTCAACGCGTACAAGACCATCCGTATCGGCGACCCTCTCGCCGAAGGAACGCTCGTGGGGCCCTTGATCAACGCCCGCGCTGTGGACGGTTTCCTGTCCGCCGTCGAGTCGGCGCGACAGCAGGGGGGTGAGGTGCTTGTCGGCGGCGCGAAGGCGAGCCCCAACGGTCTCCGCGGACACTTCGTGCAGCCCACGATCGTCCGAGCCCCCGCGGGCAACGCGCTCGCCATCGCGCAGGAAGAGACGTTCGCCCCGATCCTGTACGTATTCACGTACAAGGATCTCGAAGAGGCGATCGCCCTCCAGAACGGCGTGGATCAGGGCCTCTCATCGGCGATTTTCACGACCGATCTCCGTCAGTCCGAGCGGTTCCTCAGCCCTAGCGGTTCGGGCAGCGACTGCGGGCTCGCGTACGTGAATCTCGGCACCAGCGGCGCGGAAATCGGGGGGGCTTTCGGGGGTGAGAAGGACACCGGGGGCGGGCGGGAGTCCGGGTCGGACTCATGGAAGGCGTACATGCGCCGCCAGACGTGTACCATCAACTACGGCACCTCATTCAACCTCGCACAGGGGATCCGCTTTGAGTCCTGAGAGCAAGACCGCCGACATCCTCGCCGAGGCGGCCGTCGCCGAGATCGCCCCCGGCATGATCGTCGGGCTCGGAACCGGCCGCACCGCCGCCCGCGCCATCCAGGCCCTCGCCGAGCGGGTCCGGAGCGAGCGTCTCGACATCCGCTGCGTCCCGACCAGCCACGCGACCGAGACCACCGCGCGCGCCCTGGGGCTGAAACTGGTCGACTTCGCCATGATCGAGCGCGTCGATTACCTCTTCGACGGCGCCGACGAGGTCGACCCCCAGATGCGCATGGTGAAGGGCGCGGGTGGCGCCTTTATCCGGGAGCGCATCGTGGCGCACGCCGCGGACCGCCGCGTCTACATCATCGACGAGAGCAAGCTGGTGGACCGCCTGGGCCAGCGGACCACGCTCCCGGTCGGCGTCCTCGCGTTCGGGCTCGCGTCCGTCCGCCAGCGGCTCCGGGATGTGGGCCTGCACGGCGTTGTCCGCCGCACGCTCGACGGGCACCTGTTTCTCACGGACAACGGGTGCCTTATCATCGACGTGACGCTCGAGGACCGCGACGTTGAGGAACTGGACTGCGCGCTGAACGCCATCCCCGGCGTCCTCGACCACGGGCTGTTCCTGACCGAGGCCGACGAGATCATCGTGGAGACCCCGCGCGGCCTCGATCGCATGCGCCGCGACGAGTGACGGCTATCGGCCGGCGCGTCGCACGCGGATGATCACCACCGGATCGACGGGCACATCCTTCATTTCCCGCTCGGGGATCTCGCGCGTCGCCCCCGCCCGGATCCGGTCGACGACATCCATCCCCTCCACCACACGTCCGAAGACGGCGTAGCCGGCATCGCCGGTTGTCTCCCGTGCCGTGTCGAGCTTCGGGTTGTCTGCCACATTGATGTAAAACTCGCGCGTCGCGGTGTTTGGCTCCGTTTCCCGCGCCATGGCGATGGTGCCGCGCACATTCTTCAGCCCGTTCCGCCACTCGTTCTGGATGGGTTGATCAGGCCGGCCGGCCGCGGCGTCCACCTTCGCACGCTCCACAAGAGCGGCGTCGTACCCGCCGCCCTGAATGACAAAGGCGGGGATGACGCGGTGAAAGATGGTGCCGACGTAGGCGCCGCGCTCGGCGTAACCCAGGAAGTTGGCCACCGAGATCGGCGCCCGCGCCCGGTCGAGTGCGAGCAGGATGTGGCCCGCGGTGGTCTCCATACGGACCATCTCGGTCGGAGTTGGGCCGGCAGCATCCGGAGGCGACGCACATGCGCCGAGATAAAGCAGCGGGCAAAGGGTGAGGGCGAGCCGGGGCATCGGGAGTCTCCTTGCGGGGCTCCCAGCCTAACCGCGTTCGCCGCCGTGTGTTCAGGCCCGCGCCGGCGCCAGGAGTTGCTCGGGCTCCTGCAGGAGCTTGATGATCTCGGCCAGGGCGAGGGCGGCCGAGGCCCCATCCACGACGCGGTGGTCGCAGGCGAGGCTGAGGGGCAGCATCTGGCCGATCGCGAACGCCGGGCCGCCGGAGGTGCTCCGGATGACCGGCGCCTGCCGGGCTCGCCCGACGGCCAGAATCCCGACCTCGGGGTAGTTGATGATGGGGGTCGCAAACCGGCCCGCGTGGCTGCCGACGTTGCTGATGGTGAACGTGGAGCCGACCAGCTGCTCGCGGGCGATGCTGCGGCCGCGTGCGGCGTTGGCGATGGCCGCGATCTCGCGCCCGATTTCCAGAACCCCGAGGGCGTCGCAATCCCGGATCACCGGGACCATGAGGCCGCTGCCGGTGTCGGTTGCGATGCCCAGGTGCACCGCCCGGTGCTGGACGATCGAGGCCTCGTAGGCGGCATCGCCGGACTTCTCGTCCACCGTCGCGTTAAGGGCACGGAAATCGGAGCGGGTCAGGACGCGGCAGACGGCGCTCGCCACAAACGGTAGGAACGACACCTTCTCGCCGCTCGCCGCGGCCAGCTTCTTCCGCAAGCCGTCGAGAGCCGAGACATCGGCCTCGTCCATCACGTTGAAGTGAACGGCCTGGTTGACGCTCTCGCGCAGGCGGTTGGCGATCGTCCGGCGTACGCCCCGGAATGGAATCCGGACGGTGTCCTGGCCCGATGGGATCGCGGCGACCTCCCGCCGCGGCGGTGGGGAGGACGGGGCCTGCGTGGGCGCCGAACCGCCCGCACGCGCTACCAGCATCGCCCCGCTGTGCGGTTCGTCGGGATCCATCGGGGCCACATCGGAATGACCGCGGGAGGCGGCCTGTGTGCGGCGGGCGCCGCCGCCCCCCCGGACATCCTTCTCCGTGACGCGGCCGCCGATTCCCGTCCCCTGGATCGCGTTGATATCGACGCCGAGGTCGCGGGCCAGTCGCCGTACGGCGGGTGTTGCGAGCACTTTGCCGGCCCCGGCCGAGACGCCGCCAAGCTCCCCGCCCATGCTCCCGACCACGGTCCCGGCATCCTCCCGGTGCTCGGCCTCTGCGGTCCCGTTGTCGTGTACAGGCGTCGCCGCTCGCTGGGCTCCTATTGGGGCGGCGGGTTCTGATTTGGTCGGGGCCGCCGCGCCCTCGCCGGCATAGGTAATCAAGGGGTTGCCGACCCGCAGGATCTCGCCGGGTTTGCCATGGAGGGTGGCGATCGTCCCTGTGCGAGGGCTGGGCACCTCGACCAGGGCCTTGTCAGTCTCCATTTCGGCAAGGATGTCGTGCTCGTTAACGTGCTGCCCGACCTCGACCTTCCAGGCGATCAGTTCGGCTTCGTGGACGCCCTCCCCCAGGTCCGGGAGGATGAAATCGTTGGGGTTGCCGCTGGTCTTGGCGTGGGCCATGGCGCTCTCGGAGAGGTTAGTCGGAACAGAATCCCATACGGGCCGCGAACACGCGAGTGTCGTGCGAGGCGGATTGTAACCGGTTTGATCGAGACGGCGCATCGCAGAGCGTTGGTGGAATGCAGGCGACTCGGCGGCCACTTTGTTCCCATGCTGTTTGGGGGATGTGGTGATTGTCCTCTCTGCGGCATCGCTTGGGCGATATTTTGGGAGGGCAGTTGCGGCCGCCCCGGGATATCGCTAGTGTGTACTAAGCCGGGTTCCCGGCCTTGGATTATCACGCAGGAATTGCGCTCGGGTCCGGTTCAGGCCCGAGTCGGGCAGTCGCAAGGAGGCTCCCGCGGCCAGCCGCGGGCGCGGTTGCAGAAAGGAATGCACGGCATGACAAAGCGGGTTCGCAGGACGTCGGGCTTCACCTTGATCGAGGTCATGATTGTGATCGCGATCGTTCTGGCCCTCTCGGGGTTGATCGGCGTGGCCCTTTTCCGGCAGCGGGATGCGGCGAAGGTCGACCTTGTCAAGACAGACATGAACAGCCTCAAGAACGCGCTCAACCTCTTCCGGCTCGACTTTGACCGGTACCCGACGGAGGAGGAGGGGCTGTCGGTCCTCTGGGACAGTTCGCTGCTCGAGTCCGAGACCGACACCGCGAAATGGAAGAAGTACCTCACCGAGCCGATGCCCACCGACAAGTGGGGTAGTCCGTGGGGCTACCGCCAGATCAGCGAGCACGGCGACGAGACCATGTACGACCTCTGGTCGTACGGCCCCGACAAGCAGGAGGGCACGGATGACGACATCACGTCGTGGTCCAGCGCCGCCGGCGCCGGCGGCGAGGGCGAGATGCTCCCGCCCCCGCCCGAGATCTGAGGCGGCGCTTTGACGCTCCTGTTCCCGACTTCCCCCGCGCGGTTTCGCGGGGGGCGTCCTCATGGCGAGGCGCGCATGCGTGGCAGAGGCTTCACGCTTTTGGAGTTGCTTGTGGCGCTGGCCGTCACGCTGGCCATCAGCGGCATGGCCCTGCCGGCTCTATGGGGTCGTCTGGCCGGCGCCCATCTGGACTCCGCCCTCGGGCAGTTCGGCGCGAGCGTGGTGAGCATCCGTGCGCAGGCTCAGGAGCGGGGAGCGGCCGTCGAGCTGGTATCGATGAATCTCCAGAACATCGAGACGCTCGGAGCGCGCGAACTGCGGGTGGGTCTCTCCGACACCGGAGACGATCCGCTGGAAGAGCCGGGTTCCGGCGTGCGGACCCTTGCATCGCTCCCCGCGGGGATCGAGCTCTCGCTCTCCGATCCGCGCACGGGTCCGCCCGTCGGCTTCGCGTCCGAGGAGGCGTACCAACCGGTTGAACTCACCTCCTCCGAGCCGCATCGACTTGCGGTGTTCATGCCCGACGGGTCGGTCGTGACTGCCGGGCCCGTGTACATGGCTATGAAGGGTCGCGTGTTCGAGCTCCGGTTCAATCGCTGGACGGGCGGCGCGAGCTTTCGCGAACTGCCCCCGCTGGACGCCGGCCCCCGGCACGAGCCCGAAGCCCCGCAGGACGAACTCCC
>JAEYVB010000240.1 GCA_023429345.1 Planctomycetota bacterium | reverse complement strand
GGCCCGGGTATCAGCGAGTTCCTTCCACGCGGCGGAGGATTGGCTGGCGAGCGTCTCCACCCGCTCAAGGTCCTGGCGCACGCGGGCGAGATCGGCCTGCTGCTCGACGACGGTGGCGCGCTTGAAGGCCAGGTCCGCCGCGGCACGCTCGACATCCAACTGCGCCCGCGTCTCGCGCAGGCGGGCGATGACCGCGCCCTTCTCGACGCGGTCGCCCTCCTGGTGGATCAGTTCGATAACCAGCCCGTCCTCTTCGGATGCGAGCAGAGCCCGACGGATGGACCGCAGTTCGCCGGTCACCGGACGGTACTGCTCGACGGACTCCACGCGTACGGAATCCAAAACCACGGGGGTCCCGCCGCCGAACTGCGCCACCGCCGCGCCGCCAAAGCCGAGGATCCCCAGCAGCCCAGCGCCGAACATCAGTCTGCGACCGTACGACATGCAATGCTCCAATCGGTTCACCAGAGCCGGGCGCAAACCCTGCCGACCATGGGTCCCCCGCAGCTTGGCTTCTCTTGCCCGGCGCGATGGTAAGCGCCGTCAGGGTCCGATGGCCATACAGAACACGAAAACTTTGCGTGAGCCCAGCTCAGGGTACCGCGGGGGCGACTCGCATTCGGGCCCCCATGGATCGCAACTGGTCGAGCTGCCGGCGGCCGATCCTTGCCGTCAGCGTCACCTCGGAACCGTTGTACTGGCGGTCGAGGACCTCGCCGCGGTTCTCGATGGTGTGGATCGTGCGCGGGTCCGAGAGGGGCACGGTGATCGCCAGTTCCTCGATGACTCCCTGGGCCGCGGCGCGGACCATATCTCGGAGACGCTCGTGGCCCCGCTGCCCGGGATCGCGGGCCACCAGCGGGATCGCGCCGGGGATGGTCTGCTGCCAGGCCAGTACCTCGCTGTTGTCGCGCAGGCAATCGATCTTGTTGAGGAGCACGATTCGCTCCGGCTCCTGCCACGCTACGCCCTCGCGCCGCTCCCGTTCGCGTACCTCATCGAAAAGCTCCTCCAAGGTAGAGGTGACCGTCTGGTACTGGAGCCGTGCCGCCGGGTCCGAAATGTCCAGGACGATCAGCAGCACATCCGCGTGCGTTGCCTCCTCGAGCGTGGCGCGGAACGATGCGATCAGGTTGTGGGGCAGGTCACGCACGAAGCCGACCGTGTCGGAGAGCATGACATTGAGGCCGCCCCCCAGGTCCCACTGCCGCGTCCGACTGATGAGCGTCGCGAAGGGCCGGTCGTCGGCGTAGGCCCCGCCGGCGGTGAGTGTGTTGAAGAGCGTGCTCTTGCCCGCGTTGGTGTACCCGACCAAGCCAACGGTGAAGAAATCCACCTTGCGCTTGCGCACCTCGTGCTTTTTGCGGTCCTGGATCTCCGAAAGCTCGCGGGTCAGACGAACGCGGCGGTCCTGCACCAGGCGGCGGTCGATCTCGAGCTGCATCTCGCCCGGACCGCGGGTGCCGATCCCGCCGATGCCGCCCGAGCCAACGATCCGCTCGAGATGGTCCCACATCGCCCGCAGCCGCGGGTACGTGTACTCGAGCTGCGCCAGCTCGACCTGGAGCTTTGCCTCGTGGCTGGTCGCCCGCGCCGCGAAGATGTCCAGGATCAGCTCGCTGCGGTCGATGACCTTGCGCCCGGTCGCCTCTTCGATGTTGGCGATCTGTTTCGGGGCGAGGTTGTGGTCGAAGATGATGGTGCTCGCGTCCAGGGTCTCGCACAGCCCGCGGAGCTCCTGGAGCTTCCCCGTGCCCATGAACGTGCCCGCGATCGGGCGGTCCAGCGCCTGCGACATCTCCCCCACCACCGTGGCCCCGGCCTGCTCCGCGAGATCGCGGAGCTCGCCGAAGGGGTCTATGCGGTCGTAGTTGGATTCCGGCAGTCGCACGGCCGCGAGGACGGCTCGCTCGGACTGAATCTTGAGATCGTTTCGTTCTTTGGGGACTGGCACGGGCGAAGTCTATTCCGCGAGCGGGCGGTACCCTAGGCCGATGCCATCGCTCCGGGTCCACCTTTCCTACGCCTCGATGGAGCCCGCGGAGGTCCGTGGGGGCATCGCCGTTGTCATCGACCTCATCCGCGCCTCGACCACGATCGTTTACGCGCTCGGCAACGGCGCCCGGGCGATGCTGCCTTGCGAAGAGATCGTCGATGCGCTCGCCTTGAAGGCCGAGCGTCCGGATCTTCTGCTGGGCGGGGAGCGGGCCGGGGTGCGGCCCGTCGGGTTCGATTTCGGGAACTCGCCCGCCGAATACACCCTTGAGAGGGTTCGGGGCCGCACCATCGCCTTCACGACGACAAACGGCACCAGGGCCCTGAAACGGTGCTCCCTCGCTGACCGCGTGCTGGTGGGGGCCTTCGCCAATCTCCACGCGGTGGCCGCGGCCCTGCGGGCGGAGCACCGCCCCGTTCACCTCGTCTGCGCGGGCGTGGGCGGACAGCCCTCGCTCGAGGACACGCTGTGCGCCGGAGCATTGGCCTGTGCCTGGCGACGGATGGGGGGGGTTGACCCCGAAGATGAAGATGCGCGGCTTGCGATCTCGGAATGGGAGACCGTTTCCAGGTCGCGGGAGCGGTTCGAGGGAGCTCTTTCCCGGAGCCCCGGCGGCCGCAACCTCGCCGAGGCAGGACTCGCCTCGGATCTGGCGGAGGTAGCCCATTGGGATGCCTATGGCATCCTGCCCGAGTTGGACCCGGGCAGATCGTCGCTCATCACCGGGCCGGTTCCCGAGATTCCGGACGACCCGGTGCTTCTTCCGCCGACATAACAGACCCCGCACGCAGACTGCTACTATCAACGATCGGACCTTGGTCCCCCTTACGCCGGCAAATCCCGCCCCACTTCTCCGGAGTCTGTATGAAGGCTCGCTTCAGCACGCAGGGCTCGCTCGTCTGCATCCTGGGCGTCGCGGTGGTCGGATCCACCCTCGCCGTCACCCGCTCCAGCGACTACGCCTTTTTCGACCCGCTCCTGGAGGTCAAGGGCCTCGTCTCGCAGCGGTACGTCGAGGAGCCCGACACCAAAGCCATGCAGCTCGCGGCCATCAAAGGGATGGTCGATGCGCTCGACGACCCATATACCGTCTTCGTCCCCGCGGCCGAGACCAAGGACTTCGAGAAAGAGCTCACCGGCGACTTTGTGGGCATCGGCGTCCAGATCGTTATCCGTGATGGCTGGCTGACCGTCGTCACGCCGCTGGAAGATTCCCCCGCCTTCGCCGCGGGCGTGATGGCCGAGGACCGCATCGTCGAGATCACCGGCAAGAGCACCTTCGGCCTCTCCAGCTCCCAGTGCATCGAACTGCTCGGCGGCGAGCCGGGGACCACGGTCGACATCGTGGTCGAGCGCGACGGCGAGAAGATCCCGCTGACGGTCGGGCGGCAGCGGATCATCGCCCGCACCGTCAAGGGATTCCACTGGCGCCCCGCGGCAGGAAACGGCACGGGCGACTCCGCCGGGGACTGGCAGTACTTCATCGACCCCGACCGCAAAATCGCCTACATCCGCCTGACCCAGTTCACGCCCACCAGCTCGGCCGAGTTTGCGGAGGCCCTCCGCGCGATTGGCGCGGCGAACGGGGATCTCAATGGGCTCATCCTCGACCTCCGCTGGAACCCCGGCGGCGTGCTGCAGGAGGCGATCCGGATCGCGGACTTTTTCCTGAAAGATGGCGTGATCGTCTCCACCCGCGGGCGTGCTCACGAGGAGGAAGTCAGCCGCGCTACGGTTGATGGAACGCTCCCCGACTTCCCGATGGCCGTCCTCATCAACGGCGGGAGCGCGTCGGCCAGCGAGGTGCTCTCCGGCGCGTTGACGGAGAACAACCGCGCGATCACCGTGGGCGCCCGCACCTTCGGCAAAGGCCTGGTTCAGGGGGTGATGACGCTCCCCTCCGGCGTGGGGCAGCTGAAGATCACCGAGCAGCGCTATTACC
>JAEYVB010000213.1 GCA_023429345.1 Planctomycetota bacterium | reverse complement strand
GGCCCGGGTGGCCTGCCGGGCAATGGATGATGGCTTCAGGCGAGCGGTCCTTAATCCAGATTATGGAGGTATTTATCGCTATTTGTGCAACGTTGTGGAATTTGTCCGGTGCGGCCCGAAAGCCCTCAACCGCCCGCCACCCGGCCGGTATATTCGATCCGGAGAAGCATCCGCATGACCAGGGCCGAAGAGCTTGAGCTGATCCAGCGGGCCACCGCCGGGGATGCCGCGGCCGCGGAGGCCTTCATCCGCGCTTACCAGGGCTCGCTCTATTCCTACCTGCTTCGGATGTGCGGGCACCCGGAGATGGCGGAGGACATCGTTCAGGAGGCGTTCATCCGCGTCCTGACGAACCTGGACCGTTTCGACCCGCGGTTCAGGTTCTCGACGTGGCTGTTCACGATCGCTAAGCGGCTGTACATGAACGCGGCGCAGCGCAGCAGACCAGCGTACGACAGCGAATTGGTGGGCTCATTCGAGGGCGTCGCGCCGCTCCCGGAAACGTCGGCGATCCGGGAAGAGTCCGGCTGCAACCTGCGCGATGCACTGCAGGCGGCGCTGATGATGCTCCCTGCGGAGCAGCGTGAGGTCGTCGTCCTCTTTCACCAGCAGGACTGGCCGATCTGGCTGATCGCCCAGCACATGCAGATGCCGGAGGGGACCGTCAAGAGCCATCTGCACCGTGGTCGCAAGAAGCTCCGGCGCGTTCTCGACGCGTCCGAGAAGCACACGCAGCACGTGGGGGAGATCTGGGTATGAATCCGACGTTGCACGACAACCCGGGGGGGATTCCCGAGGAGCTCGTGGACGCGTTCTTTGACCGTGAACTCGACGAGGGCTCCCGGGAACGCTTCTTCCAGTCGCTCCGGGCCGACCTGCCCCGCTGCGCCGAGGTGGCGAAGACCCAGCGCCTCGTCTCCATGCTGCGCGAGCCGATCGCCGCGCCGGACCTGAGCCACGCGATCATGGGCGAGTTGCGCGACCGCGGGGCCTTCCTGCCGCCGCGCACGCGTCGGCTGGTGGTCGTCGGCCGCTGGGCCGCGGCGGCCTGCCTGGCGGTGGGCGTGCTCGGGATCGCGCTGACCCAGCGTGCAGCGCCCGATGCCCTGCGCCTGGCGCCGGTTTCCAAGCCCGTCTCCGAGTTGATCGAGAGCGGGTCGACGGAAACGGCGCAGAGTGTGCAGCGTCTCGCCGAGATTGTCTCGGCCCGCGTTCTCGAGCCGGACAGGCGGTACCGCGGCGGGGAGCGGATGCTCGACCTTTCGCTTTCACCCGGCTCGCATTCGGTCCGTCTGCCGGGCGAAGGCTCCGGGCCGATCGTGGTGTACACCGGTTCCGGCGGCGAGCGGTTCGTCGTCCCCGACAATCTGTACATCGACCGGGCCTCGACCTTTGTTCTTCCCCTGGGGCAGATCTCCCCCTCCCGCGTAGGGCAGGACTGGGTGGCGATTTCCTCGGAGAACCCGTACCTGCTCCCGAGCGTGAAGGCACGCCCGGTGGAGAATGTCACCGTGAAGGTGCGGGCCGTAGAGCCTTGACGTGTCGGTTTGTGCGCCCTCGCGCATCAACGTGTTGAGTACCATGAGGAGCGTCGCCGTGGCGATTCGCGGGTATGGTCTCCGGAGGCTGGCGAGGCTCAGCGCGATAGCGCTCGCCGTGCTGAGCCCGGTCGCCTCCGCATCGCAAGACCCGGATGTCGACCGGGTCCTCGATATGCTGCCGGTGCGGGCCGACGCGGCGGTGGTGGTGCGCGATGCCGCGCGGCTCCGGGGCACGCCGTCCGGGGCGGCCCTCGCCCGCCTGGTCGCCGATGCCGGCACCCTTGACCGTACCCGCGGGGCGTGGTCGGGGCTGTCGCGCAGCCTGGGCTGGACCGATGCCAAGGCGTTCGACGAGATCCTCGGCACGCGCGTCATCGTGGTCCTCCGCGATCCGCGGGGCGATGCGCCCGAATGGGCCCTGCTCACCCAGGTAACCCCGGATACCGAGCGGCGGCTCCGGCAGCGGCTCGCGGCCATGCCGCGCGGGAACATCGCCGGTCTGGCCGTGCTGGGCGTCGAGGATGGCGCCTACGAGATCATGGTGGGGCCCGCGAAAGTGATCGACACGCCCCGGGGTGAACGCTCGGTCGTCACGATTGTCCTGGGGCCCCGGGACTCCGCGCTGGTCGTTGAACTGGCTCCGTCGCTCCGGCGGGGCCTCTTCAGCGTCGGCGCGACGGGGGGCGCCGAGATTGCGGCGGCCATCCGCGAACGTTCGCCCGGAGGCGAACCACGCCGGATGACTCTTTCCGCCCGGACGACCGCCGCGGGATGGAACGCCAGCATCGTCGCGAGCCCCGGGGCGATCAGCGTCACCCAGAAGTCGCATTCCTGGTCCGACGCCGCGTTCCAGTCGCTGGAGCGGGGATCGCTGATGGCCGTCATGGGGGCGGTGGACGCGCAGCGTCCCTTCAGCGCAGCGCTCCGCGCGGCGGGCCTGGAGAGCCTCGACATCGTGCCCGCGCTCCCCGAAGGGTCGGCGGATGCCGTCGAGTGCACGGCGATCGTCCTCAAGCATGTGGGCCCCCTCCCGCCTCGCAGCACGGTCCTGATGGCGGACTCGCCGGACCGGGCCGGCCCGGCGGCGGTGACTCCCCGGGACCCAGCCCTTCGGCCGACGCGGCTGGCCCTGACCTACGCCGTGCGGAGCCGGGACACGCGCGCGATGGTGCTGCAGGGGGACCGCGCCATCGCCTCCTGTGTCGCGGCACTCCAATCAGGCGATTCCCCGGCCGATCACCGGGCGTTCGAGATGACCATCCCGGAACTCCCGGCGCGCGGTCTGCTGCTGAGCGAACTGCTGCTGGACTGCCCGGAAGTGCTCGAGCCTCTCGTTGAGTCGTTCGGCCCCGAGCCGACGCTCCGCTGGGGTATGTGCACCGTCGGCGGGCTCTGGGGGATCAACAGCGTCCCCGGCCCGGGGTGGTGGTCGGCAACCCTCGCGCCGGCGGGGGTCATCTCGGCGGATCAGGTCGCCTCCGCGCTCGCGATCGGTGAGAGCGGCGAACGCAGGCCCCGGATCTCCACGGGCATGATGAGGCCCGCCGCCCTGCTAACCTGCGTGGGGCCGATGGCCTCGGATTTCCTTGCACCGCTCCGGCCGCTGCGGGGGATCGAGCAGCTCCGCTGGGACGCCTGGGTGCGGCCCGACGGCGCGGTGCAGTGCGATGTCAGTCTCCGTATCGCGGCGGAGTGACCGCCTTACCGCCGGCGGCGGAGCCCCACAGCGATCCCCCCCACCGCCATCAGCGCGGCGGCCCCCGGTGCGGGGACGGGGTTGTAGTAAACGCGGACGTTGTCGATGCCCCAGGACTCGTCGGGCATCCCCTGCATGGTCTCGCCGTAGAAGCGGATGGTGAGTTCGGTGGCGCTGCCCGGATCGAAGGGGATGGCGATATCACGGTAGATGGAATCGTCGAAGACGCTGCTGAATCCGAGCTGGGTGCGCCCCACCGTTGGCTCGTGCGGATAGTGCTGGAACGTGTGCTGGTTCGCGAACGTGGTGTTCAGGTAGTTCGTGTTGTTCACGAAGACCTTGAACTTGTCGTCGCCGTTCTCCGCGAAACCGTCCCAGGAGTCGATGCAGTAGAAATCGAACATCAGCAGGTAGGGCATGCCGCTGCCACCCGCGCCGCCGGTGTTGGTGGACCCACCCGTGCCGCCGGTGCCCCCCGTTCCGCCGGTCCCACCCGTGCCCCCGGTGCCGCCCGTCTCCAGAGGGTTTCCGAGTACGGGGTTGATCGGACCGGGGACCGAAAGCTGCAGGTTCACCCCGGTCGCGTCTGAGAACCTCCCCAGGAAACGGCTGAAGTTGGCGGCGTTCGTGGTCGTCTGGATGGTCCATTCCGGACCGGCGCCGGCCTCGAAGTTGTTCGAATAAACCAGCGTGTCGGCCGCCGCCGGCGCGGCCGCGGCGAGCGCGGCTACAAGGACCAACTGCCGTTTGGATGTGACCATGGAGCATCTCCGGCCCGCGCGAGCGCGGGCTCCGCCTCGATCTGTGGTTGTCCGACGCACGGCCCCGCGGCCGCCGGTGATAGCGTGACACGCGTCGAGATTCCGTCGAGCAACACGGACGGAAACCCCAGCCCGCAGGGTCGGGGCGTGCGGGCGCGGCAAGCCCGGGGGGATATGCCGCGCGGGCGAGAGCGCCGATAACGCTCCGGCCCGCCGGGCTACGCTGGATCGATGACCTCGTGGCGCCAAACCGTGGAGACGGTTACCGGACGGAGAGTTGCGCGCGCTGCGCCGCTCACGGGCGGGTGCATCGCGGATGTGTGGCGGGCGGACCTCGAGGGCGGGTCATCGATCGTGGCCAAGGTCGCGACCGAGACGGGGAACCTGGAAATCGAGGGCTTCATGCTCCGCTACTTGGCGGAGCAATCCGCCCTACCCGTGCCGCGCGTTCTGCACGCGGAGAGCTCGGTCCTGCTCCTGGAGTTCGTGCACGGCGAGAGCCGGTTCTCGGCCGCGGCCGAAACGCACGCGGCGACGCTCCTGGCCGACCTGCACGCCCGGACCGGGCCGTGCTTCGGATTCACGCGCGATACGCTCATCGGCCCGCTCCGGCAGCCGAACCCGGGGACCGCCAGCTGGGCCGAGTTCTTCCGCGAGCATCGGCTCCTCTCGATGGCGGACGTGGCGGCCGCGGCCGGGCACCTTCCGCCGTCCACGCACGACCGGGTGCGCCGGCTGGCGGAGGAGTTGGGATCGCTGATCGAGGAACCGGAGGCCCCGGCCCTGCTCCACGGGGATGTCTGGACCACCAACGTGCTCGCGCGTGGCGATGCGATCTCCGCCTTCATCGACCCGGCGATCTACTGGGGTCACCCCGAGATCGAGTTGGCATTCATCACGCTCTTCAGCACGTTCGGAGCAGCCTTTTTCGAGCGTTACAGCCGGCTGCGGCCCATACGCCCCGGGTTCTTCGAGCAGCGGCGGCACATCTACAACCTCTACCCCCTCCTGGTGCACACCGCACTCTTTGGCTTGGGGTACGCTTCGCAGGTTTCCGGGAACCTTCGCCTGCTGGGATACTGACCGGTGGGCGGCCACGTTCCCGGGCGCTTTCATTACGCATGGCGGTGCGATGGCAACTCGAGACCTCGGGCACAGCTGCCGGAGCGGTCGCCGTTGTTGCGCTCCGCGCGGATGCGGACGGCGAGATCGAGGCCCTTGCCCCATCGCTGGGCTTTGCGCCCCCGCCGAACGGCTCGGTCTGGCTGCGGGATCTTCTCGGGTGCGACCGGGGCATCGCCGCGCGCTGGACTGCCCGCACGCTTCACCTGATGCCGCATGGCGGCCCGGCCGTCGTGCGCCTCCTCACGACACGGCTGTCGCAGGCGGGCATCCAGCATGCGGATTCCGAGGACCCCCGCGCTCGGTTTCCGGAGGCGGGCACACTCCTCGAGGCGCGGCTGCTGGCGGCGCTATCGCGGGCAGCCAGTCCGCTCGCAATTGATGCACTCCTGGCCCAGCCCGGACGCTGGCCGCGGGAGTTCCACGAGTGCGCGGATCCGCCCCTCGCTCCGCACGAGACAGCCCCCCGGGAACTGAACCGCCTGATCGATCCGCCCCTGGTCGTTGCTCTGGGCCCCGCGAACGTCGGCAAGTCCTCGCTCGCCAACGCCCTGGCCGGGCGCGGCGTTTCGATCGTCGCTGATCAGCCCGGGACCACGCGCGATCACGTGGGGGTGACCCTCGACCTCGCCGGGATCGTGGTGCGCTACATCGACACGCCCGGCATTCGCCGGCAGCGCGAGGCGCTGGAATCGGAAGCCGTGCGCGTCGCACTCGAAACCGCCGCGGCCGCGGACCTTATCCTCGCCTGCGGGGATTCAACGGCCGCCCCCCTGCCGTGCCCCGGCGGACCGCCGAGTCTGACGGTCGCTCTCCGGAGCGATTTGGGCAGCCCGGCCTGGGCGACGGATGTGGCCGTGTCGGCGCGGACCGGCGCAGGCATGGCCGAGCTCGTCCGGCTAGTCCGGGACACGCTCGTGCCCCCCGCCGCCCTGACCGATGCGCGCCCGTGGCGGTTCTGGGAGTAGCGATGGACTTCCTCGGTCCCATTCTCGACCTCCACCCCCCGCCCCACCCCGCCACAATTTCTGAGGAGGAGCTCCTGAAGCAGTGCGCCATCGGAAAGGGTCGCGCCTCCGGAC
>JAEYVB010000121.1 GCA_023429345.1 Planctomycetota bacterium | reverse complement strand
GCGGTGCACGGGCTGCAACTACGACCTGCGCGGCATCGCCGAGGGTGCTGCGTGCCCCGACTGCGGAACGCCGGCGCGGGGAGGCCGCTCGGGGAACGACAAGGTGTGTCCCCACTGCCGGACCGATCTTTCGGCGCGGGTGGCGGGCAGGTACCACGCGGGCATGTCCGATGTGCTTTGTCTCTGGTGCATCCGCTGCTACGGCAACGTTCTGATCTCATTTTATGATCCGGCCGCGGCCCCGTTCATGGGGCTCACCGACTCGGAAGAGCTGATGCGGATCGAGCCGATGCTGCGGCGATGCGTCTGCGGGGGGGACTACAAGCTGTACGCATCCCCGCGGTGCCCGGCGTGCAACGAGCGCATCGACGAGCTCTTCCCGTCGAGGGATTTCTACGGAGCGCCCGCACACTATTGGGTGACCGACCGAACGGTGGATGGTTCGGCGGGTGGAGCCGTGTGGAACATGTAGCACGCATCTCGGCATCGCCCCGAGCCGACCGCATCGTGAGCGCAGCGGACGGAGATCGCGGGCCCTGCCTTGAAGGGATGGGGCTGCGGGGGACGCCAAAGGCGCTGCGCCAGCACAACCGCCCGGTTTCCCCCCGCATCAGCGAACGAACATGCAGAAGCCGCCGGCGCGGCAGGGATGCAGCGGCGGTGTCCCTCACTCCTCCTCCGCCTCCGCCTCCTCCACCAACCCCTTCGCCTCCCCAAAGATCGCCGACCCCACCCGCACGGCCCGATTCTAATCGACGTCGCGTCGGCAGGCGCGGGGCTCAAAGGAGAAAGGCCCCGGACCGTTCCGGGGCTTCATGGCCTTGGCGCTGCATCACTCCGTCACCGCGTCACTGCTACGCGGCCATCTTCGCGTGCGGCTGCTCGGTGACGGTGGCGAAGAGCGCGCCATCGCCGGGGGCCTTGCCGAAGTTGACGGTGAAGATGGGGCTCAGGGGGCCGACGATGCCGCTCCGGGTCCCCTGCACGGTGTACTCGACCTTGTCGGGCCCGGCGGTGAAGGTCGAGTCGCTGAAGGTCTTGTTGCCGGCGATGCCGACGATCGAGAAGGCGCTCTCGCCCGCGGCGCGGCGGCGGATGATGTAGCCGGTGCCGGGCGCGGGGTTGGTCGCCTTCCAGCGCAGCGTGAGCTCGCCGCTGGCGGGGTCGATGGAGACGGTGAGCCCCGTCGGCTGCGCGGGGGGCGGCGCGGGCGTGGGCGCGGCGGGCGCGGGGATCTTGGCGAGCTGGTAGACCGCGCTGGGGTCCGCCGACTGGTCGGCGAAGGCGCGGATGTCGCGGATGATGTCCGAGAGGCTGCTCCGGGTCTCGGCGATCTTCTCCTGGCTCGCGACGGTCGCCACCTTCGCCGTCGCGGCGGCATCGTTCTTGGCGATCCAGTTCGCGCGGGCCTCGCCCGCGAGGACCATAAAGGCCTGGACGCGCTCGACCGTGAGCCCCAGGGCCAGCGCGTTCGTGTTCCAGTTGGGCCCGTAGGTCTCGCAGAAGGTCAGGAACGCTTCGGTCTTGGTGGGGACAAGAGACATCGTGTCGGCTCCTTTCCGCGCGGGGGTTGCGCGGGTTCTCTCGCCGGCGCGGGTGCGTGCGCGGGCATCGTCCGGCGTCGGGCCGGGAACACCCCGACGCCGCCGCCGGGGGATGCATCGGGCCGGGGCGCGACCCGCCGCACCCGCGGGCGGGAAACACTCGCCGCGGCAGCGCCCCGCGCCCGCGCAGCCGGCGCTGCTTGCCCGCCCCGCAGAGACCCACCCGCGCACGCCCGCGCTCTCGGACCTCCGCGGATGCCCCATCCCGGCGCGCCGCACGCAAAGGTGCCCCACCCGGTCGATGCGATGCTCCATCGCATCGACGCGATGCCCCATTTGGTCGATGCGATGTCCCATCCGGTCGACGCGATGCCCCATTTGGTCGATGCGATGCCTCCTCCGGTCGATGCGATGCTCCATCTGGTCGATGCGATGCCCCATCCGATCGATGTTCAGCCTTCCCTTGTCGCTGCTATGCCCCTCCCGGTCAAAGCGGAGCCCGTCGCGGCTGATCAGGGCTCCGGACCGGCAGCTTCAGAATGCGGTGCCATCGCAGCCGCCTCCGAACGAGGGGGAGAAGGTGTTGCCAAAGAAATTCCTATAGATCGGCTTGCATGTCGGATTCAATCGGGGTACATTCCCCTCCCGAGGGCACACATGCAAAACCGCCTCATTCGGACGGTCGTTTGCGGCTTGTGTTTCGCCGTCACGTGCAGGGCAGACGAATCAGCGATCCGTCGTTGGCTTGAACATCGGCGGGTGGCGGCGACCGACCCATTGGACCTTCCGGGTTGGGAGATCGTCTTCGAGTACAGGGGGCCGGTCGAGGTCTCAGAGGCGCAGTTGGCGCAGTGGAAGCAGAAGGTTCAAGGTCTTCCCGATCACCCGCTGAGGCAAGATATTGCGATCGCGGAGCGTCGACTGAGCAAGGGTCCGGACGTTGACACGTACTCTCTTTGGACGTTGTCCGACGACCGATGGAGGATGAACGTCGACTCCAACTACTTTGATACATTCCTGGATTGCGGCGCCGACGGCGAGGAGCTCTGGGCGGCCGAGGCGCAGACGCTTTCAATCTACGATGCGAGTACCGACGCCGCGATAGCAGAGCCGGTTCGTCAGCGGCTTGCAAGCGCAAAATCAAACCTTTTGCTGCTGATCGGCGAGGGCGGGCAGCTCGGTAGGACGGCTAATCCAGAGCTCACGGCGGTCCATGTACAAGGCAACGCTTGGACGGCGAAACTCAGTAACGACCGTGCGTGGAGATGGATGCTCAGGGGGTCGTTTGATCCGGTCGACGGCGGGGTCACCGTGAACTACATCGCGGAGTACTCCCCGCGCTCGACCGACCCGTCCCGCACTCTTGAGTTCGGCCCTCGGCTGCAGGCGGGTGATTGGGGCCTCGTGCCCGGAAGCCTCCGTATGAAAACCTCTCTCGGTACGACCGAGATTCGCGTCATCAGCGCCCGAAAACCGGCGGCGTCCGACCTGCGCCGGATAACCGCGGTTCCCAGCCGGCAGGGGGGAATGGTTGCGGACCCTGTACGTGGTGAGCGCCCCGTGTCCAGGATTGATGACTACCGCAACGGCGAGGCTGTCGCGCGCGTAATGGGGCCGGACGGGGAGACCGAGATCAAGTTGCGGCCCGAGCACGCGAGGTTTGGCGGCGAGGGGCTCAGACGAGTGGGGTGGGTCGGCGCAGCGGGCGCGATGGCGCTCGGCGTCGCGATATGGATCCGAAGGCGCCGGAGCGCCTGAGCGTTCAGCGAAGGAGATCATGCCATGCTCGAGCGGACGAAGCGTACGGTGGGGTTCGTCGCGGGGTCGATGCTGCTGGTGTTGCCCCTCGCCATCGCGGGAGGGCAGTGCGGGACCGAGGCGACTATCAATAACTGCCTTCAACTCCCTGCACCCGACACCGGTCAGTGCTACAACTTCATCAGCAACAACTCATGCATCCACTACACGCCATCCCAAGCGTACCAGCTGGGCTCACCGTACGCTGGCGGCGAGTGCAGGTACCAGAAGGGCACGCTCGACGAGTTCGGAAACTGCGTTTCGACCCTCCCGAACTTTACGAGCGGGGTAGTCTGCCGCACGACCATCAGCACCCCTTGCGCCGCTGAATAGCGATGGCACTCGCAAGCTCATGCAAGACACGGTGGCCTTGGAGGGCCGCGGTATCGGGGCTGGCCCATGTCGCCATGGCTATCATGCTGGTCGCGGGTCTATCCAAGGCCACCGACCTCACGGAGTTCGCGGGGTCGGTGTCGACATGGCGGGTCCCGCGATGGGCCGTCATGCCCCTCGCGGTTGCAGTCCCCTTCGTTGAGATCGCCCTCGCCGGCTTCTGGTTTCTGGGTGGTCGCCGCCGGACGGCGCTCCTCGGAGCCATAGCACTTCTCTGCACATTCACTGCCGCGTACGTGGTACACTTGGTATTCTTCGGGCGCCCAGACTGCAACTGCCTCGGCCGAATCCTTCAGCTGCGCGAACTGAATAAGACGGCTTGGTTTGTGGTAACAAGAAACACCGTGCTCATTGGGTTCCTTGCGATCGGGACCGTCGGCGGGCCGTCGAACGCCGGGCGAGCCATTCCGGAAGGTGGGAGGCGATAGATGCGACCGCCACGCCGCGCGTTCTCCATGGTCGAGCTTCTCGTAGTGATGGTCGTGTTCGCAGTGCTCGCGACCATCATGCTTCCCGTCCTCGGCCGAGTGAGGAAAGCCGGGGTAGAGGCGGCCGCCTCGGCCAACATACGGTCGCATGCCGCAATCATGCTGGTGTACACCGGCGATTGGCGGGGAACCTTCCCCTACTTCACCGACCCGCGCCGGCAGACCACCCCCCTGCAATGCGGCGAGCGGATCGTGCAAGCCGCCTATTTCGACGCGGTCTACCTCTGGCCGTGCGCTTTGGCGCCTGGTTACTACGAGAACAAACCCTCGCACCCCTCGTTTAAAGCGCCCGGGCACATCACGGGCGACAATCCGTACAAGTATTCGCTGTCGATGATCGCTCACCCCGATTTTTGGCATCCTGGCACCAGGCGCGGGCCTTCGCAGTGGCTTCCGACAAACATCGCGGACGTCCGCTACACAGAGCTCAAGGGGATGCTCGTGAGCTGGGCCAACGCGTATACCCGGCCGGGTGCCTTGGATTTCACTCAGCCTCGGCTTCGATTCGAGGTGGGGTTCTGCGACGGCTCAAGCGCCTCGGTGCGGTACACGGATTTCGTCCCGCCCGTGCCGAACGGGACCGGCCCGGTGGGACCAGATCCGACAAGTACCTTTGGGCAGCCAGTGATCCATACCCTGTACGGCGTCCGCGGGCGCGATCTTCTCCGGCGCTGATCCACGCTGCAAGCGTGAAAGGTGTTGCGGCGCTACCGCTCCGCGGCCTCGCGGCGACCTCACTCCTCGTCCGGCTCTTCCTCCCCGGGCATGTTTCTCGGCTCCCCGAAGATCGCCGACCCCACCCGCACGATGTTCGCCCCCTCGAGAATCGCCTCCTCGAAATCCCCGGACATCCCCATCGACAGAATATTGAACTTGCCATCCCCCACGCCCGTCTTCTGGATCTCTTCGAACAGCTCGCGGCAGCGGACGAAGGTCGCCCGCGCCTCGGCGGGCGTCGCGTCGAGCGCGGCCATGGTCATCAGCCCCCGCACCCGCACCGAGAGCATGGTGTCGATCTGCTCCGCCAGGTGCAGCGCGGCCGGCACGGGGCAGCCGGACTTGCTCTTCTCGCCGGAGCAGTTGACCTGCACCAGCACCTCGACCGGCTCCTCCCGCTTCTGCCCGAACTGCTGGATCTCTTCCGCCAGGCGCAGCGAGTCGACGCTGTGGATCAGCCGGCAGAACTCGACCGCCTTCTTTGCCTTGTTCCGCTGCAGGTGCCCGATCAT
>JAEYVB010000091.1 GCA_023429345.1 Planctomycetota bacterium | reverse complement strand
TCGATCCTGGGGCGGGGGGGGTGGGGGGGGCCGGGGTGAGGGCGGGGGTGGGGGCGCTCCGCCGGTCGGAGCCGGAGCTCGCGGCCGCGGGCGCGGAGCTCGAGTTCGCGCAGGAGCAGCTCGCGATCCGTCGCCAGGCGGGGGCCCAGAGCGCGACCTCGCAGCTGGAGATGGAGCAGGCGGTGCTGCGGGAGCGGACCGCGGCCTCCGCGCTGCGGGCGGCGGAGTTTGCCCGGGATGTGGCGCAGTACGAGCTGGAGCTGGCGCGGGCGGCGCTGGTCCGCACCGACCCCGCCGGAGGCAGCGCGGGGATGGAGCGCTTCGAGGTCCGTTCGCCGATCTCGGGCGTGGTGCTGCGGGTGATCCAGGAGAGCGCGGCCGTGGTGATGCCCGGCACGCCGCTGGTCGAAGTCGGCGACCCGGCCGACCTCGAGGTCGAGGTGGATGTGCTCTCCCGCGATGCGGTGAGGATCCGTCCCGGGGCGCCGGTGCTCCTCGAGCACTGGGGGGGCGAGAAGCCCCTGAACGCCGAGGTCCGCCTGGTCGAGCCGGCGGCCTTCACCAAGGTCTCGGCGCTGGGCGTCGAGGAGCAGCGGGTCAACATCATCATCGACTTTCCCGCGGATGACCCGCCGCCGGGGAACCTCGGCGATGCCTACCGCGTGGAGGCCCGGATCATCGTGTGGGAGGATGAGGATGCGGTGCAGGCGCCGCTCGGGGCGCTCTTCCGGGAGGGCGGCGGCTGGGCCGTGTTCACGCTGGTCGAGGGGCGTGCGGTGCTGACACCGGTGACGATCGGGCAGCGGTCGGAGCTGACCGCGCAGGTCATCGACGGGCTCGCCCCCGGCGCAACGGTGATCGTGCACCCGGGGGACACGGTGCGCGACGGCTCGCGCGTGAAGCCCCGGGGGTGAGCCCGTCAGGGCTCGACGATGATGCGCCCGCGGAGCATGTTCATGCCGCACACGAAGGGGTACTCGCCCGGCTGCGCCGGGGTGAACTCGACAGGCGTGCGCTGGCGGTAGGGGAGCATCTTGGAGATGCCGAAGTCGCGCAGGACCACCTGCTCGCTGCACGAGCTGGTGTCGTCACGGTAGAAGGTGAGGCGGACGGGTCGGCCCGCCTTTACGCGGATGACGTCGGGGGCGTACCCGCCCTCCACGCGGACGTCGATCTCCTGCACGCCGGCGGTCTCCGCCGCCCGCACCGCGCGACGCGGGCCGAAGAAGTACAAGAGCATGCCGGCGATCAGGGCGGTACCGGCGAGGAGCACGGCGAGTTCGGTGGTATCCATCATGAGCGATCCCCGAAGCGGAACCCGCGGAGGCGCAGGCTGTTGGTCAGGACCGAGACGCTCGAGAGGCTCATCGCCGCGCTGGCGATGATCGGCGAGAGGAGCCAGCCGGTGAAGGGGTAGAGCACGCCGGCCGCGAGGGGTATCCCCAGCACGTTGTAGACGAAGGCCCAGAAGAGGTTCTGGCGGATGGTGCGGATGGTGGCGCGGGAGAGGTGGACCGCATCGGCCACGCTCCGGAGGTCGCCGCGGATGAGCGTGATGTCGGAGGCCTCGATGGCGACGTCGGTGCCGGTGCCGATGGCGATGCCGATGTCGGCGCGGGCGAGCGCGGGGGCGTCGTTGATCCCGTCGCCCACCATCGCGACGCGTTCTCCCTGCCGCTGGAGCCGCTCGATCTCGGCGCTCTTTCCCTCGGGCAGGATCTCCGCGAGGATGCGCTCGACGCCCACCTGCCGGGCGACCGCCTCCGCCGTGCGGCGGTTGTCGCCGGTGATCATGACGATGTCGAGGCCCATGCGCCGGAGCGCGGCGATGGCCGCGGGGCTCTCGGGCTTGATGGGGTCGGCGACGGCCACTATGCCGGCGAAGCGGCCATTGATCGCGGCGAGCGTGGGCGTCTTGCCCTCGGAGGCCAGGGCCGCGACGCGGTCGTCGGCGTCGTGGGCGATCCCGCGATCGCGGAGGAGCTGGGCGTTACCGAGCAGCAGTTGACGGCCCTCCACGGTCGCGTCGATGCCGTGGCCCGCGACCGCGCCGAACGTGGAGGGCTCCGCGAGCGCGAGGCCGCGGTCGGCCGCGGCGGCGACGATGGCCGCGGCGATGGGGTGCTCACTCCGTCGCTCGGCGGAGGCGACGAGGCGGAGCAACTCGGTGCCGTCCTGTTCGCTCGCGGGGATGAGGTCGGTGAGGGCGGGCCGGCCGCGGGTGATGGTGCCGGTCTTGTCGAGGACGATGGTGGTGAGCTTGTGGGCGGTCTCGAGTGCCTCGCCGCCCTTGATGAGGATGCCGTGCTCGGCGCCCTTGCCGGTGCCGACTATGATGGCGGTGGGCGTGGCGAGGCCCAGGGCGCAGGGGCAGGCGATGATGAGGACCGAGACGGCGGCGAGGAGGGCCTGGGCGAGGCGGGTATCGGCGGGCGCGAGCAGGTACCACGCGACGAAGGTGGCGACGGCGATGCAGAGGACGATCGGGGTGAAGATGCCGCTGATGATGTCGGCGAGGCGCGCGATGGGGGCCTTGCTCCCCTGGGCCTCCTCCACGAGGCGGACGATCTGCTGGAGGGCGGTGTCGCGCCCGACCTTGGTGGCGCGGAAGCGGAAGGCGCCGGTCGCGTTGATCGTCGCGCCGAAGACCTCATCGCCGGGGTTCTTGGCGACGGGCATGCTCTCGCCGGTGAGCATGGATTCGTCGATGGTGGAGGTCCCGTCGAGGATCTCGCCGTCGACGGGAATCTTCTCGCCGGGGCGGACGACGACGGTGTCGCCGGGGATGACGTTCTCGGCGGGGATATCGAGTTCCCGGCCGTCGCGCACGACGCGGGCGGTGCGGGCCTGCAGACCGATGAGGCGGCGGATGGCGAGGCCGGTGCGGCCCTTGGCGCGGGACTCGAGCAGGCGGCCCAGGAGGATGAGGGCGATGATGACGGCCGCGGCCTCGAAGTACACGGGGGCGGCGTGGGCCCCCGCGTGCTCGGAGGCCGCGTGGGCGAAGAGGCCGGGCGCGAGCGTGGCGATCGTGGAGTAGAGGAAGGCGGTGCCGGTGCCAACGGCGACGAGCGTGTTCATGTCGGCGGCGCGGTGGAGGAAGGATTTCCAGGCGCGGGTATAGAACTGGCGGCCGCTGTAGAGGACGACGGGGAGCGTGAGGGCGAGCTGGACGAGGTTGATGCCGGGGAAATGGATGCGGCCGTGCGACATGGCCAGTACGAGAACGGGGACGGAAAGGATGGCGGCGACGACGAAGCGGCGGCGGACATCCTTGTATTCGTGCTGGTGGTGCTGCTCGAGAGGGTCTTCCGTCGCGGGGCCGGGCTGTGCGGCGCCGCCCGTGCGGGCGGGGGGCGGCAGGGCGTCGTAACCGGACTTGCGGACCGTCTCGACGAGGGGGGTAACGGAGGTGGCGGCGGGATCGAACTCGATGGTGGCCCGGCTGGTGGCGAAGTTGACGCCGGCGCTGGTCACTCCCGGCGCGGCCTTGAGGGCTCGTTCGACGCGGCTGGCGCAGGCGGCGCAGCTCATGCCGGTGATGGGCAAGTCGAGGCGCTCGGTGCGCGTGGGCGTTGAGTTCGGAGCGGTCATGTTCTGGGCGGTCATGTGGTCTCTTTCACCGGGCGCTCTTGTACATGAGGTCTACGAGCTCGTCGTACATGGCGTCGGCCTTAGCGCCGCCCTTGCGGATGGCGCCGGCGGCGCAGTGGGTGAGGTGGTTGCGCATCAGGGTCTTGCTGACCGCGCGGAGGGCTTCCTGCACGGCGGAGATCTGGGTGATGACATCGGCGCAGTAGCGGTCCTCCTCGACCATGCGGGCGAGGCCCCGGACCTGGCCCTCGATGCGCTTGAGCCGGGTGAGATTGGCGGCCTTGAGGCCGGGGTCGACGCCGGCAGCGCGGCGGGCTTGATCGGGGCTGCACCCGCAGCCGCAGGGAGCGGTGCGTGGGGCGCTCATGGGCGGCCTCCCTCGTGCTGTTCCTGCGCGGTGTACCCGGCGTCCTGTATGGCGTTGAGGACATCGTCGGGTGTGGCGCTGTCGCCCAGGCGGACGCTGGCGGAGCCGACGCCGACCTCCGCGCCCTGGACTCCGGGAACGGAGCGGATCGCTTCGGAAACGTGCTGGACACAGCGGCCGCACGACATGCCCTGGATGGAAAAAGTTGTGGTGTTCATGGACGGAGTATACCCCCCGGGGGTATACTGATCCACTCGCCGGGTGAAGATTGCCGGCGGAAAGGGAACGGCTATGAGGAAGGGCGTGGTTCTCGGGCTTGTCGCGGTGCCGGTGGTCGTGCTCGCGGGGGCGGGGTGCGCGGGGTGCTACACGGAGCCGCGGCTTTCGGATGATCACCCGGCCAGCACGGCGGGCGCGGCAGCGCCGGAGCGGGAGCGCGTCGGCCGGCTGGATGCCTCGGCCGCGGAGCCGGTTGGAGAGACGCGGGCGGCGGCCGGTGACACACCGGCGGCGGGGCATGACCACGCCGGGCACGACCATGCCGGGCACGAACAAGCCGGGCACGACGCGCCCGCGGCGGCGGTCGCGGTGTACACCTGCCCCATGCACCCGGAGGTGGTGTCCGCCGAGCCCGGGCGCTGCCCGAAGTGCGGGATGGCGCTGGTAAAGAGGGGGGGCGAGGAATGAGGCTGGCAGGCGCGGGCGTAGCGGGTCTTTTGCTGCTGGCCGGGTGCGCGAGCGTGGAGCCGCGGCCGGGGTTCGAGGATGTGCGGGGGGAGGTCTCGGAGCGGACGGGGCTGCGCGTGCGGTGGGAGAGCGGGTCCGGAGAGGATGCGCAGGCGCGGGCGGCGGTCCGGGATCTGCTGGCGCGGGAGCTGACGGCCGATAGCGCGGTGCAGGTGGCGCTCCTGAACAACCGGGACCTGCGGGCGATGTACGAGGAGCTCTCCATCGCGCAGGCGGACCTGGTCCGCGCCGGGCTGCTGCGCAATCCCGTGTTCGATGCGGCGCTGCGCTGGCCGGCGCCGGGGAGCGGCTACGGCGTCGACCTCGGCGTCGCGATGGGGTTCCTCGACATCGTCTGGATCCCGGCGCGCAGGGCGATCGCGGGGGCGGCGTTCGAGCGGGTCAAGCTGAGCGTTTCGGGACGCATCCTCGGGCTGGCGGGCGATGTGCGCCGGGCGTACTACGAATCGGTGGCCGCGGAGCAGCGCGTGGAGATGCTGGAGACGGTGGTCGCGGCGTTCGGGGCTTCGTACGAGCTCGCGGAGCGGCTGCACGCGGCGGGGAACATCCGCGACCTGGACCTCACCGCCGAGCGGGCGGCGTACGAGGAGGCGAGGGTGGAGTTGTCGCGGGCGGGGATGGCCGCGGCGGCGCAGCGCGAGGCGCTGAACGAACTGATGGGTGTGTGGGGGGACCAGGCGGCGTGGACGGGCGCGGCGCGGCTGCCGGAGATCGCGGCGGATGACCTGCCCGCGGGGGCGGAAGCGGAGCGGCGGGCCGTGGAACGGAGCCTGGACCTGGCGGCGGCGCGGCGGGAGGTGGAGGTCTCGGCGCGTCGGCTGGGGATCGCGCGGCCGGAAGCGGTCTTTGGGGATGCCGACCTGGGCGTGGAGGCGGAGCGGGAGATCGACGGCGCGTGGTCGGTGGGGCCGGGGGTGTCGGTGCCGGTGCCGATTTTCGATCAGGGGCGGTCGGCCTCGCTGGAGGCGCGGGCGGAGCTCGCCGCGGCGGCGGAGCGGATGCACGCGCTGGCGGTGCGGGTCCGGGCGCGGGCGAGGCTGCTCTCGGCGGCGGCGGCGGAGGCGCGGGAGCGGGCGGAGTACTACCGCGCTGTGATCCTGCCGCTGCGGGAGCGGATGGTGCGGGAGATGCAGCTTCAGTACAACGCGATGCAGGTGAGCCCGCTGCAGCTCCTGGAGGCGCGTCGCGATCAGGCGCGGGCGGGGGGCGAGTACGTGCGGGCGCTGCGGGACTACTGGGTGAGCCGGACGCGGCTGGAGGTGCTGCTGGCCGGGCGGATGGTTGAGGCGGGGGGTACGGCGGATGAACCGGTGAGCACGGAAGACATGGGCGCGCGGATCGGCGCGGGAGAGCACTGAGATGATGCGTAGACGCGAGAACGATCGGCTGCCGGTGATGGTGACGCGGCGGGAGCTGCTGGCGGGCGGGGCCGCGGCGGGCGGCGCTTTGCTGCTGGGGGGCAGGGCGCTGGGACAGCATCAGGATGGAGAGCACGGGCCACGGCCCCAGGCGGGCGCGACGCGTGCCACCAATCAGGACGCAACGGCGCGGGGTTACAGGCCCGTGATCGTGCCGAACGGGTGGACGCTGCCACACCGGATGGTGGGGCGTGTGAAGGTGTTCCACCTGGTGGCGGAGGAGGTGGAGCACGAGTTTGCGCCGGGGCTCAAGGCGCTCTGCTGCGGGGGGGCAGGGCGCTGGGACAGCATCAGGATGGAGAGCACGGGCCACGGCCCC
>JAEYVB010000088.1 GCA_023429345.1 Planctomycetota bacterium | reverse complement strand
TCGGTGCAGCTCGGGTGCGCGCCGTCGCGGATCGTGGTGCTGTCGCCGCCGTTGGAAACGGGGCCGGATGCGCTCTCGCCGGCGCAGGTGGGCACCGCGCTCGGGCAGGGGTGGGCGGGGGCGACGGTGGACCTGGCGGTGCACGAGGACCCGATCGGGGCCACGATGGCGCGGCTGGCGGGCGTGGTCGATGACCGGCCCGAGCCGGTGAGCGTGGAGGATGGGCGGCAGAGCCTGCTCATGCTCTCGCAGCGTCCCGGGCGGGCGCACCGGGCGATGTACCGCTGGCTGGCGCTGGCGCTGGTCGTCGGGGCGGTGGCGCTCGGGGCGGTGGCGGTCAAGGCCTGGCGCGGCGTGGGGGCGGCCCGGGCGGAAGCGCGGACCGCGCGGGAATCGCTGCGGACCATGGTGTTGGAGGAAGCGCTCCCCGCGAACGCGGATGTGATGCAGCGGGCGACGGCCGAGGATGCCCCGCGGCTCTACCTCGAGCAAAGGATCGCGGACATGCGTCGGGCGCTCAACCCGACAGGCGGTCTCGAGCCGGCCAAGCCGATCCTCGCGGAGCTGGATGCCCTGTCCTACGTGCTGGGGTACCCGGAGCTCAAGATCACGGATGTCCAGTTGAACACCGGCGGGGTGCTGGTGACGGTCGAGGTGCCCGACACCGCGACGGGGGAGGCGCTGATCCAGAGCATGCAGAGCATTTCCGGGTCCAACGTCGCGGAGTGGCGGCCGCAGTGGCAGCAGCAGCGCCCGGAGGACAACCGGCGCTCCCTGCTCCTGACCGGGCGGTGGGCGGCGGAGCCCGGGGCAGCGCCCGGCGAGGGGGGCCAGCCATGAGCGCAACGCCCGGGACACGGCTCGGCGAGGATGCCCGGTTCGAACTGGCGGCCGCGGCGGGCGCGAAGGAGCGGCGGAACCGACCGGCGTGGATGGTGGCGGCGGCGGGGCTGGTCCTGGCGGGGGTGCTTCTGCTGGCGCTGCTGGGGGTGAGCGTGCAGGCGCAGGCGCGGGCGGACCTTCGGCGGACGATGGAAGACCAGGCGGCGGCCGAGCAGATGATCGAGCAGTTCCGGCAGCTCAGCGCGGCGCGGTCGGACCCGGGGCTGACGAACGTCGGGGAGCCGATGGCGGGGCTTCGCACGCGGCTGGAGGAGCTGGCGCGTCAGGGGGGTTTCGAGACGCCGCCGTTCACGCCCAACGAGGCGGTGAAGGATCTGCCCAACGGGCTCAAGATGCGGACGCTGAACTATTACAACGTGAAAGCCAAGTCGCTGGGGATCATCCTCGAGTGGCTGCGGCTGGCGACCCAGGATGCGGGGACGCGGATCCCGGGGCTGGAGGTCGAGTCGCTGGGGCTGAAGCCCGACACGAGGGATGGCAGCTGGTCGATGAATCTTGGCTTGCGCAGATGGGAGCGTGCCGGTTGAAGAAGCAAGTGCTGAGGGGCGCAGGCGTTCTGGCGTGCGCGGTGATGATGGCGGGGGTGGTGACGGGGTCGGGCTGCAAGAACCGCCAGCGGCGGCAGGCGGCGGCGGCGGCGGCCCAGCACGACCTGGCCGGGGCCGTGCGGCTGTCGGAGCAGGCGGAGCGTGCGATGAAGCGGGGCCGCACGGACGAGGCGATCGCGCTGTACCGCGAGTCGATCGCGGCCTCGCCGGAGCTCGCGCCCGCGTGGCACAACCTGGGCATGCTGCTGATGGAGAAGAAGAACTACATCGACGCGGTGGAGGCCTTCAAGGTGGCGGCCGATGTGGCCCCGATGGATGCCCGGCCGGTGTACATGATGGGCCTGGCGTACCACCAGCAGGGTTGGGATGAGAAGGCGCTGATGTACTTCGAGCGGGCCTTGGACCGCTCGCCGAACTACATCCCGGCGCTGCGGGGTGCGGTGCGGGCGGGCAAGCGGCTCGATCTCGCCGACCGGGCGGCCCTGGAGCGGGCCCGGCGGGCCCTGGCGGTGGATGACGACGAGACGTGGCGGATCATCGAGCAGCGGGAGGCTCTGCGGATCGAGGGGGTCCTGAAGCAGGACGCGTCCCGGATCACGCTGGAGGGCCCCGTGGGGGTCTCCGGCTCGAACGCGCCGCCGCCGCCTATACCGCCCCAGCCCTGAGGATGAGGCGCGAATTCAGGCGGCGAGGCTGGACTCGGACCCCGGACCAGACCGAATTGCAGTGGTATCGCACCGGGTGGGCCGAGGGCTGCAGCCAATCGAGAATCGCGCGGCCAGTTCGCATGAGGGGGCGGGGACGGTGAGCGCAGTAGCCAGCACTCCAGAGGTCGGTCCGGTAACGGCGGCGCCGGCCACCGTGCTGGTGCGGCTGCGCGGGCGCGGCGGCCGCTTCCTTCGTCGCTGGCGGGAATCGGCGCCTTTGCGGGCGTCGGCGCTGACGGCGGTGCAGTTCGGCTCGGCGCAGATGCTGCGCTTCGCGAACAACCTGGCGCTCTCGTGGCTGCTCTTCCCGGAGGCGTTCGGGCTGATCGCCATGGTCTACGTGGTGATGACGGCGCTCTCGATGTTCTCGGATGTGGGGCTGGGGCCGAGCATCATCCAGCACCAGCGCGGGGAGGACCGGGGGTTCAACAACACGGCGTGGACCATCCAGGTGATCCGCGGGTTCCTGCTGTGGGGGATGGCGGCGGCGCTGGCGTGGCCGATGGCGGCGTTTTTCGGCATGCCGGAGCTGGTGTACCTGTTGCCGGTGGTGGGGGTGACGGCGGCGATCTCGGGGTTTGATTCGACGGCGTTCTGGCTGGCGAGGCGGCGGCACCGGCTCGGGCGGGTGGTGGTGCTGGAGCTTTCGACGCAGGTCTATGGGCTGCTCTTCACGGTGGCGCTCGCGGGGCTGTTCTGGATCAACCGGCGGTGGCTGGAGAGCGAGGGGTACAACATCAAGCTGCTGGGTGCCGGCACGCTGGCGGTGGGCGGGCTCCTGACGCCGCTCCTGCGGATGGCGGCGAGCCATTTCGTGCTCGGCGGCGCGCGGAACCGCTTCGGCTGGGACGGGGCGGCGGCGAGCTCCATCTTCCACTTTGGCAAATGGATTTTCCTCAGCACGCTGCTGACGTTCTTTGCGGTGCAGACGGACCGGCTGCTGCTCGGGAAGCTGCTGAAGGAGGGGGCCCTGGGCGTGTACAACCAGGGGCAGAACATGGCGAACATGATCCCGGCGGCCGTGATGGCGCTGGGGGGCGCCGTGGTCTTCCCGGTGCTGGCGCGTGTCCACCGCGAGAACCCGGGGGACATGCCGCGGCAGGTGCGGCGGCTCCGGCGGGCGGTGCTGCTGCCGGGGGTGGGCGGGCTGTGCGCGCTGATCGTGATGGGGGACTGGATCGTGGGGCTGCTGTACCCGCCGGAGTTCCGGGATGCGGGGTGGGTGCTCCAGATCCTGGCGACGGGGGCGTGCGCCATGCTGGCGAGCATGACCTACGGCAACGCGATGCTGGCCCAGGGGCGGAGCCGCGAGATCACGCTGATGCTGGCGACGCAGATCGTGTTCCTGGTCACGGGGTCGCTGCTTGGGTACCACCTGCTGCCGCGGCTGTGGGAGCCGGGGGCGGCGCCGGCGTGGGCCCCGATGGCGGGGCTGGTGGGCGGCTTTGCGGCGACGGAATGGTTGAACTATCCGGTGATTAACTGGCGGGCCCGGAGGGCGGGTATCCTGAACCCGGGCCTGGACGCGATGGTCTTTGCGGCCGCGGCCTGCGCGGCGGGGCTGGCCTTTCTGCTTCGGTAGACACGGGGAGACTGGGGATGGCGGGGCAACTGGTTTCGGTGGTCATGCCGATGCGCAACGCGGAGCGGTTCGTGGAGGCGGCGGCGCGCTCGGTGCTGGATCAGTCCGGGGTCGAGGTGGAGCTGATCGTCGTGGACGACGGCTCGACGGACCGGTCGCGCGGGGTGGTGGCGGGGCTGCGGGACCGTCGGGTGCGGATCGTGGATGGGCCGCGGTGCGGGATCGCGGCGGCGATGGCGGCGGGGCTGGCGGCGACGACGGGCGATTACTTCGCGCGCTGCGACTCGGACGATCTGATGGCGCCGGGGCGGCTGGCGCGGCAGACGGCGACGCTCGCGGAGCGGCCGGAGCTGGCGGCGGTTTGCGGGCAGTTCTGCACGATCTCGGACCGGGGGGCGCCGCTGGCGGAGATGGGCTCCGGGGACACGGCGTGCGAGATCAGCGGCGAGCTTCGGGGCGGGACGGTGCGGACGCACCTGGGGACGTTCCTGGTCCGGATGGAGGTAGCGAAGAAGCTGGACTTCCGGACGCCGCTGGTGATCGGCGAGGACATCGACTTTGTGCTGCGCGTGGGCGAGGCGGGGCCGGTGTGGTACAAGCCGCGCGTGGAGTACCAGTACCGACTGCACGGGACCTCCGCAACGCACACGCAGCCGAGCGCCCGCTGGAAGCATTTCGACGAGGTGGTCCGTGAGCTGCAGCGGCAGCGGCTGAACGAGGGCGTGGACGACATCATGCGCGGCCGGCCGCTGCGGCCGCCGCCGGCTGAGGCCAACACCCCGTGGACGGTCGCGGACCACGCGCACGGCGTGCTGCTCGGCGCGGCGTGGCGGTACCGGAGCGAGGGGAAGCGTCTGCGGGCGCTGCTCACCGGGGCCCGCGCGTGCGTGATGAAGCCGTCGGACACGGCCGGGTGGCGGAGCCTGGTGGCGCTCGTGCTCAAATGAACCATGGCGGATGAGGCTTTCATCTCGGTGCTGATGCCCGTCCGGAACGGCGAGCGGTTCATCGCGGAGGCGGCGCGGTCGGTGCTGGACCAGCGCGGCGCGGCGCTCGAGCTGGTCGTGGTGGACGACGGATCGGTGGACCGCTCGCGCGAGCGG
Organism: Planctomycetota bacterium; assembly: GCA_023429345.1. Classification (GTDB taxonomy): domain Bacteria; phylum Planctomycetota; class Phycisphaerae; order Phycisphaerales; family UBA1924; genus JAEYVB01. Next base: position 2,725 of record JAEYVB010000088.1, on the reverse strand, counting down.
GTGCAAGCGCTCGGGGATCCGCGCGTGCGGATCGTCGACGGGCCGTGCCGCGGCATCGCGGCGGCGCTGAACGCGGGGCTGGCGGCGGCGGCCGGGACGTTTGTCTGCCGGTGCGATGCGGACGACCGGATGGAGCCGGGCCGGCTGGAGCGGCAGGCGACGTTCCTGGGGGCCCGCCGGGAGCTCGCGGCCGTGTGCGGGCAGTTCTGCTCGATGACCGAATCGGGCCGGGCGCTGGCGGAGATGGACTGCGGGGCGCGGGCGGAAGAGATCACCGGCGAGCTCCGACGCGGGTGCGTGCGGACAAGCCTGTGCACGTTCCTGGTGCGCGCGGGGGTTGCCCGGGAGCTGGGTTTCCGGGAAGCCTTCACGACCGCGGAGGACATCGACTTTGCGCTGCGGCTCTCGGAAGTCGGGCGGGTGTGGTTCGAGCCGCGGGTCGAGTATCACTACCGCCTGCACGGCGAGTCCATCACGCACCGCCACCCGAGCGCTGCGCGGCTCCACTACGAGGAGCGGGCGCGGGCCCTGCAGACCGAGCGGCTGCGGTGCGGGTCGGATGCCCTGATGCGCGGCGGGGAACTGGACCCGCCGCCGTTGATCGGCGGGCCGGGCGAATCGCCGCGTGAGCAGGCGATCGGGGTCTTGCTCGGGGCCGCCTGGCGGCACCGGCGCGAGGGCCGGCACTGGCGGGCGCTGCGGACCGGGGTCCGCGCCTGCGCGCGCTATCCCTCGGAACTCGGGTGCTGGCGGAGCCTGGGGGCGATGGTCCTCAAACGCGAGGCCGAGGGCCCGGGCGGGGCGGCGGAAACCGGGGGCTAAACTCCGATCTCCAGGAGCGCCCCCCATGTCGAAAGCCGCCACCGGCACGAAGCCGCCCTACGCCGAACTCAGCGATCTGTCCCGCGAGGCCGCGACGCTCGGCTCCGTTCAGGCCCTCCTGAACTGGGACCAGGAGACGTACATGCCCCACGCGGCGGCGGAGCACCGCGCCCAGCAGCAGGCGCTGATGGCGGGGCTGATCCACGAGCGGCGGACCAGCAAGCGGATCGGGGACCTGATCGCCGCGTGCGAGGCGGACATGGGGCTGGTGGGCGATCCGGCGAGCGCGACGGCCGCGGCCGTGCGGGAGTTCCGCCGGGACTACGACCTGGCGACGAAGCTCCCGGGGTCGTTGGTGGAGGAGCTGGCGCGGGTGGGGAGCCAGGCGCAGGAGGTGTGGAAGGAAGCGCGGGCGAAGAGCGACTGGGCGATGTTCGAGCCGTGGCTGGCCCGGATGATGGAGTTGTCGCGGAGGAAGGCGGACTGCTATGGCGTTCCGGCCGGGGGGGAGCGGTACGATGCGCTCCTGAACGAGTACGAGCCGGGGATGACAGCGCGGGAGATCGAGGGGATCTTCGGCCCGCTGCGGCAGCGGCTGGCGGGTTTCATCGCCGAGGTGCAGAAGAGCGCGAAGAAGCCGAGCGACAAGCCGCTGCACGTGAAGATCGAGCCGGAGCGGCAGCACGCGTTCGGGCAGTTCGTGCTCGAGGCGTGCGGCTTTGACCTCAAGGCGGGGCGGCTGGACGTGACGACGCACCCGTTCTGCTCGGGCATGGCCCCGGGGGACACGCGGCTGACGACGCGGTACCGCGACGAGAAGTTCACCGATGCGCTGTACGGCACGATGCACGAGATGGGGCACGGGCTCTACGAGCAGGGCCTTCCCAAGGGGGATCCGCTGGACGGCGAGGGGGCGGGGAGCATGTTCGGCAACCCGCTGGCGGACTCGATCTCGCTGGGGATCCACGAGAGCCAGTCGCGGATGTGGGAGAACCTGGTGGGGCGGTCGCGGGAGTTCTGGGAATGGGCGCTGCCGCACGCCAAGCGGATCCTGGGGTCGGCGCTCGAGCCGTACGGTGTCGACGACCTGTACCGGGCGGTGAACATCGTGACGCCAAGCCTGATCCGCGTGGAAGCGGACGAGGCGACGTACAACCTGCACCCGATGATCCGCTTCGAGTTGGAGCGTGGCCTGCTCTCGGGAGATGTGAACGTGAAGGACGTGCCGGCGCTCTGGAACGCCAAGTACAAGGAGTACCTGGGCGTCGATGTTCCGAACAACGCCAAGGGCGCGCTGCAGGATGTGCACTGGGCGTTCGGGCTGGTGGGGTATTTCCCGACCTACACGCTGGGCAACCTGTACGCGGCGCAGTTCTGGGAGACGATCCGCGGGCAGATCACCGACCTTGATCGGCAGATCCGCGCCGGGCAGTTCGGGGCGCTGAAGATGTGGCTGAACGACAACATCCACCGGCACGGCCGGCGGTACCGTGCGGCGGACCTCTGCAAGATGGTGACGGGCCAGCCGCTGAGCGCGGACCCCTTCATGCGGTACCTGGAGGGGAAGCTGCGGCCGATCTACGGGATCTAGGGAAGCGAACTCGGAATCGTTCCGGACCAGATCGTTCCTACGGGACAACGCGATGAGCAGGATCGACAGCAGTAAAGCCCCCGAGCCCGTCGGCGCCTACCCGCACGCGCGGCGGGTCGGGAACCTCCTGTTCCTCTCCGGCCAGGGGCCGCGGCGGCGGGGGGACAAGAACATCCCGGGCGTGGTGCTGGGGCCGGACGGGAAGGTGCAGAGCTACGACATCGCGGCGCAGGTGCACGCGTGCTTCGAGAACGTCCGCGTGGTGCTCGAAGAGGCGGGGAGCTCGTGGGACAAGATCGTGGATGTGCAGGT
>JAEYVB010000056.1 GCA_023429345.1 Planctomycetota bacterium | reverse complement strand
CTCCAGACCCCCGCCTGCTACGCCAACTGCGATGAGTCCTCCACCGCGCCCGTCCTCAACGTCGCCGACTTCACCTGCTTCCTCACCAGCTTCGCCGCGGCCGACCCCTACGCCAACTGCGACGAGTCCACCACACCCCCCACCCTCAACGTCGCCGACTTCACCTGCTTCCTCCAGCAGTTCGCCGCCGGCTGCCCCTGAAACCCGCTGCAACCCGATCGGCCGTGCCCGGTATGCTCCTGAGTCCCCGTTCTGGGGCGGCGGCGATCCATTGTCCTTTCATGCAGGGGGCCGGCCATGGCGCAGATGGCAGCGCAAGTGTTGATTCTGGCGGCGATGACCACGGGCGCGGGGGTCGTCGCCCAGTGCACACCGCAGTGGCTCCCCGGTCCCGGGCTGCCGGATGTCGATCACATCGCCCAGACCTCCACCCTCTGGGACCCCGACGGCCCCGGCCCGCTGTCCGCCGCCCTGATGATCGGCGGCCGTTTCTCCTTCGCGGGCCAGAGCCCGGCGCGCAACATCGCCCTCTGGGACGGTTCCTCCTGGTCGCCGATGGGCGGCGGGCTCCCTCACGATTCCTCCTCCCTGGGTGTCTGCGCCCTCGCACAGCACGGCGGGATGCTCATCGCGGGCGGGAGCTTCGAACTCACCCCGGGATCCCCCGGCCAGGGAATCGCCGCCTGGAATGGGAGCGCCTGGGCTCCGCTCGGTGGGGGGGGCGGGGGGATCGTGGGCTGGGTCTCATCGCTCGCGGTCTACGGCGATGACCTGATCGCCGCCGGCTATTTCGCCGCGGCCGACAGCACGCCCGTCTCTAACATCGCCCGATGGAACGGCGCTTCGTGGCACACCCTTAGCGCCGGCCTCGCGGGCGGCGCTGTTTACGCGCTCGCCGTGCACGACGGGCTGCTGGTCGCTTCGGGCACCTTCACGAGCGCCGGCGGGCAGCCCGCGCCGGGCGTCGCGTCGTGGGACGGATCGTCGTGGGCAGCGCTCCCGGCGCTGGGCGCAGCGCCCGGCGCTTGGGCCGGTTCCCTCCTCTCCTTCGGGGGCGACCTCTACGCGGCGGTGACGTTCCCGTCCGGAGCCTCGCCAGTTGCGCCGCCGTACGTGCTCCGCCTGGAGGGTGGCGGCTGGTCGGCGGTGGGCGGGGATGTGAACGGTTGGGTCAGCGCACTGGGCGTTCACGAGGGCGAGCTGATCGCCTCCGGCGTGTTTACTCGAGCGGGCGGCGTCGATGTGGAGCATCTGGCCGCGTGGGATGGCACGAACTGGTCGGTCGCGGCCGACGGTCGGGGGCGCCCCGCGCTCGCGATCCAGAGCTGGGGCGACCGGCTCATCCTGCTTGGCGGGGGCGGCGGGATGCCCAACGGGCTGCCGGGCGAAGGTGTCTCGGTCTGGGACGGCACCACGTGGAGCGGACTCCGGCCCGGGTTCGACGGCTGGGTCTCGGCGCTCGCGGTCTACGCGGGCGATCTCATCGCCGGCGGTTCCTTCGACACAGCGCCCGGCATAGAGGCACGCGGCATCGCCCGCTGGGACGGGCGGAACTGGCATCCCCTCGCCGGGGGCCTCGAGAGCAGCGGCCACTGGCAGGTCCGTGATCTGGTGACCCACGCCGGCAGGCTCGTCGTCGTGGGATCGTTCGATACCGCCGGCGCGGTGCCGGCCAACAACATCGCCGTCTGGGACGGGCAGGCGTGGGAGGCGCTCGGCGAGGGGCTCTCGCTCATCCCGCTCAGGGCCGCTTCCTGGCGGAACGAGCTCTACGTCTGCGGACACCTGCAACTGGCCGGCGGAGGCATATCCACGCTCGCCCGCTGGGACGGTCAGGAGTGGAACGAACCGGCGCCGCCGCTCGCGGGGACCGTCAACGACGTCGCCGTGCACGATGGGCGGCTCATCGCCGTCGGCATGTTCCGGATTAACAGCGCCGCCCCCTGGTACAGGGCCGCCGCGTGGGATGGCCTCTCGTGGGAACCGCTGCCCGGCTTCTACAGCGGCACGGCCGAGGTGGTCGCGTCGCACCGGGGCGAGCTGTTTGTGGGAGGCCCGCTGACCACCGTGGGCGGACAGTCGGCGGATCTCTTCCGCCGCTCGGGCTCGGGATGGCAGGTCGTCGCGAACACGCACGGCGGATACGGCACCGGGGCCATCCGGACACTCGGCCCGATCGGCGGTGACCTGCTGGTCGCCGGCGACTTCGAGTTCATCAACGGCCTGCGCGCAGACGGCCTTGCCCGCTGGGACGGGACGATGTGGACGCCGATCGGCGCCCCCGCCGGGACGCTCGCGGCCGCGGCGTACGGGACGGGCATCGCCATCGCCGGCAAGTTCCCGCAGGGCCCGGCGGGCACCTCGCGATTCGCGATCCTGGATTGTGAGTGCTACGCCAACTGCGACAACTCCCCCGGCCCCGCGATGCTCAACGTCGCCGACTTCACCTGCTTCCTCACCAGCTTCGCCGCCGGCGACCCCTACGCGAACTGCGATCAATCCACCCAGCCCCCCACCCTCAACGTCGCCGATTTCACCTGCTACCTCCAGCGCTTCGCCGCAGGCTGCCAGTAAGCGCCCTCGGGCGGAACCCGTCGTTATCGGGGCCGTAGTGCATACTGTGCGGCCGCGGGGGCACAATTGCGCGGGGAACCCGACCGCGGGCCGCGGCGGGCCGGGCATCCCGGCGTACATTGACACGGGAACATCGGAGGTTGAATGCGGATCGGTCCTCTCGCACTCTGCATCCTGGCGGGCACGGCGTCGCCATCGGCCTACGCCCAGCAGTTGTGGCAGCAGCCGCCGGCGGTCCCGTCGGCCTACCGCTCCTACAACCTCGCGCCCTTCGCCCAGGCGATCATCGCCGGCGCGGATCGACGCATCGTCGCCGTGGGCGACAGCATCAACAGCGACGACAGCAACTTCCGCATGGGCCAGGGCAGGGCCCGGCAATGGGATGTCGCCTGGACGGGGTGGACCACACCCGGCGCCGCCTCGAGCAACTGGGGCGGGTACCACCTTTCGTGGAGCCCCGCGGGGTCCTCTCATCTGATGACGGGCACTCCGTACGCGGGGGTCACCACTGTGCCCCTGTCGAACGGCGAGGAGGCGGTCCACCTCCGCGCTGTCGACGAAATCCTGTTCGAGGACAACGTGTCGGACGGGCAGGTGGTCGCGGCCAGCGACATGCCGAGCTGGAGCCTGAGTTCGCAGTGGAAGCGCGGCGACTGGACCGTGAACCGCCCGCTCCGTTCTCGCTTCATCTTCCGCAACGACCCCGTGCTCGGCGCGCCCTTCGACCTCTGGAGCTACCGCGGCGCGGCGATCGAGATCGTGCAGGTCGATCACGGTGCCCAACGGGGATGGGAGGTCCGTGACCTCGACTTCGGGACGCCGTCGGGCTCCTACACCTTCCATCGCATCATCGCCCTCACCCGGCCCGGCATCAACGAGACCGACGGGATCCTGATCATCGGGGGCGCCCATTGGTACCTGCCCTCGACGGCCGGTCCCGCGTACACGCCCCTGGGAATCGCCGGGTGGAGGTCCCTCGACTGGGCCGCGACGACCCTCATCGCGCCCGAACCGCTGCAAACCTACCTGGCCGCGGCCCGCAACCCCAACACGCTGCTGATCCACCTCGGCGCCAACGACGCCAACTCCCAGGTGCCCGCCTCGGAGTTCAAGGCCGCGATCATCGCGACCATCGATCGCTTCACCGAGGCGTTCACCGCCAACGGCGGCGATCTGTCCGACTACATGGTCGTCCTGGTATCCCCCTACGACCTGGGTGGGTTCCGGACCCCGCTTATCTCGGAGTACGCCGCGGCTCTTGAGGAGATCGCGACCGAGCTGCCGCCCCCGCTCGACACGCGCACGGCGACGCTGAACGGCTTCGGGGTGCACGGACCCTGGGAGCTCTTCCGCGTCGCCTGCCTCCCCGACGGCGTGCACCCCAACCTGACCGGGATCGACTTCTTCGCCGCCAACGAGTGGCGGGAGATCCTGAACGCGGCGCAGCCGGCCGCGGAACCCTTGCCGGTGCTCCGCTCCGGCGGCTATTCCAGCCAGACCGACGCATCCTCGCCATCCCTGGGCGCCTACAGCGCGGTCGTCGATGACTTCGTGGTCGGCTATGCCTGCACGATCGAGTCCGTGGAGTTCTGGGGAACGCACAACGAGAGCCCGCAGGGGCCCGTTCCCGCGTTCACGCTGCGGGTGTACGCCGATGCGGGCGGCCAGCCCGGCGCGCTGGTGCGGGAGCGCCTGGTCACCGACCACGTGCAGGAGGCGGTGCCGACGGAGGGGCCGCCGGTGTACCGGTACACCGCCGATCTCGGCGACCCGCTCCCGGTCTCGGGGAACACGCGGTTCTGGATGAGCATCGTGGCGGAGCACTCCGGTCAAGGGGGCACGGCTCCTGCCCAGTGGGGCTGGCTGCCGGCGCGGACGGGGAGCGGCTTCCGGGCGATGCAGTCGTTCCGCACGCCGGGGGAGTTTGCGCCGCTGCATCTGGACATGGCGTTCTCGTTGCACGGGGCGGTGCAGACCAACTGCTTTGCCAACTGCGACCAGAGCACCGCGGTGCCGTTCCTGAACGTCGCGGACTTCACCTGCTTCCTCCAGCGATTCGCCGGGGGGCACCCGTACGCGAACTGCGACCTGAGCACGAGCCCGCCGGTGCTGAACGTCGCCGATTTCACCTGCTTCCTCCAGCGCTTTGCGCAGGGCTGCAACCCCTGAGGGTGGGCCGGGTCTTTCATACCGCTGGGGGGTGATTGATCCGGGTGGATGTGGGGGAAGACTTTGGCATTCCGATCGGAGGCGGGTGTATGAAGGAAGCCTGTGTTGCCGCCGGCGCGGCGTTCGTGTTCATCGGGGGCGTTCACGGCCAGTCCTGCACCGGGGGGCAGTGGGACGCGAAGGCGTCCATGAGCCTGGCGCGGCAGGAGTCGGGGGCGGCGCGGGTGGGGTCGAAGGTGTACGTGGTCGGCGGGGCGGTGCAGGGGCCGGGGCACGGGATGGCGACCACGTCGGTCGAGGTCTACGACATCCCCTCGGACACCTGGACGGCGGGGCCGGCGATGCCGCAGCCGCGGGACCACCACGGCGTCGCGGCGGTGAACGGGAAGGTGTACGCGATCGGCGGGTACACGCAGCTCTTCCAGGCGCTGCCCGAGGTGTTTGTACTGGACACGGCGACGGGGCAGTGGACGAGCGGTCCAAACCTGCCGCAGGCGCGGGGGGCGTGCTACGCGACGGGGTTCGGGGGGAAGGTGTACG
>JAEYVB010000035.1 GCA_023429345.1 Planctomycetota bacterium | reverse complement strand
ACCTTGAACCGGTTCTGGTGCAGGTAATCCACCCCGAACGCGATCGGTCCGACCAGGGCCTCGCCCGCAAACCAGATCGTGTCCTCCCGCCGGTCGACCACATCGATGCCGCCGATCAGGACGCCCCCGAAGAACAGCCCCAGCACCCCCGCCGCGATCAGCAGCGCCCGCGCACGCTCGCCCAGGTACCAGTGCCCAAGTCCCGGCAGAATAAAGGCGAGCACGCCGGCGACCGGCTCGAGCCGCTCCTCGGGATGGACGGCGCCGGGCGGCGTGTCCCGGGGAGGAGTCGGAAGGGGCGCGTGGCCGGTGGGGGCTTCAGGGATCGGCATGATGAGAGGAACCGGCGGCGGTGCAAAATCCCGTCTTGACGCGGTGGACCACCCTGGCAAGGATCGGGCCGCCGAGGCGGGAGTGTAGGTTGGCGGGGCACACGGTTTTCCACCGCGTGAATCTCCGCCGGCGCGGCGTTTGACACGGTGGGATCGGACTGTAGTGTACCGGCGTTTTTCGGGCAGCCCGCCGAGATGGGAACCGACGCCGGATCCGGACGGAACAACAGAGGCCAATCGCTAGAGGGAAGGTAGAAGAATGGTTGAACTGCTCAAGCATTGGAAGGGGGCCGTTGAGCTGCCGGAAGCAGGGTGGGCCGCCCCCGATGTCGTCCTCTTCGACGAGGACGAGGACGACGACGAGGACGAGGAGGGCTTCGGCGACGAAGGGTTCGCCGAGGACGACGAGGATTTCCTCGAAGAGGACGAAGATTTTCTCGAGGACGACGAAGAAGAAGTTGAGGGCGATGAGGAATTTGACGATGACGACGAGGAACTCTGATCCCCGCGTCTAGCCCGCCGGGCCGGCGCGATGGAGCCCGGCCCATGAACAGCCCCCCCCCCGATCCCCCGGCCCCCGACGAAAATCCCGCCCAGACGCCCGGCCGCGGCCCCTGCCGCCGTAAGAACGACGGCGAAAGCCCCACCGGTTTCGAACGCCGCCGCGGCCCCGGTCGCAGGCTATCGGACTTCCTCCGCGCCGCCGAAGAGGGGGAACTGACCAAGGAACAGTTCCTCTTCCTCATGGCCATCGAGGCCTTCAAGAAGTCCAACAACGTCATCTACCCCAGCTGGACCGACGTTCTCGAGGTCGTCCGCCTCCTCGGCTACCGCAAGACCCAGCCCTCCGCCACCAAGCTCCCCTCCGCCGAGGACTGGACCGAGGCCCCGGACGCCCCGCTGGATGTCCGCTCCCGCTCCGAACGCCGGAAATCCGCGGCCTGACGCCGGAAAACTGGCGATCGCCCCCTCGGCGCAGTAACCTCCAACCCTCGGTCCGGGGGATGGAGGCCTGTCCATGTCCAGATTCCTGCTAACTGTTCTTCTCGCCGGCGCGGCCGCGACATCCGATGCCATGGCCCAGACCCGTTTCGTCATTGCCGACCGCGATACCGATTCCCTCCACGAACTCTGGGACCGAAACGGCGACGGCCTGATAAATGAGCCGGGCGAGCTCCGGCTCTTCTTCAACGGCTCCAACGCCCCGGGCACCCTGCCCCTGATGAACCCGACGGCCATGGGCGCAGCGCCCGACGGGACGATCGCCCTGGGCGATCAGATCAACCGGGCCATCTATCTCTTCCGGGATCGGAACCGCGACGGCGACGCCCTCGACCTCGAGGAGAGCGCGATGGTCGCCGACGCCACGAACGCTTCCGGCGTCAGCTTCGCCTTCCCCACGGGCGCCGCTTTCGACACCCAGGGCCGGCTCCACATCGTCAACGCCGGCAACTCATTCGGCAACGACGGCATCTACCGACTGGTCGACCTCGACGCCGACGGCGACTTCATGGAGGCCGGTGAGATCACAACCTTCGTGGGCGTGCCCGTCTTCGGGCCGGGCAACGGCGTCTTCAGCCCGCAGGAGATCGCCTTCGTGCCGGGCAGCAACCCCTCGATCGGCTTCCTGCACGATTCCGGCGCCTCGACCCGCGGGATCTACCGGTTCACCGATGCCAACGGCAACGACCGCGCCGATGATCCGGGCGAGTTCACCACGTTCTTCGACGGGCTGAACCAGTCGGGCGTCATCGTCTCCTCCGGGTTTGCGATGGAGATCGACCTCGCCCGCGAGCGTGCCGTCTACATCCTTCAGACCGCCACGGGCGGCATCGACCAGCTCTACCGCCTCGTCGACGCGAACAACAACGGCAACGCCCAGGACCCCGGCGAAGCGACGCTGGTCTTCCAGACAGCCGAGTCGGGTTTCACCTCCATCGATGTCCTGAGCCTGCACTCCGGCGCTGTCCTGGTGACCGATAACTCCGGCAAACGCGTCATCGCCCTCACCGATCTGGACAACGACGGCCTCTTTCTGAGCGCGGGGGAACGACAGGACTTCTTCACCAACGCCCTCCTCGCCGTCGGCGATATCCGCCAGATCGTCCCGGTGCCCGCGGCCTGCCACGCCAACTGCGACCAGAGCACCCAGCCCCCCACCCTGAACGTCGCCGACTTTACCTGCTTCCTCCAGGCCTTCGCCGCCGGGGACCCCTACGCCAACTGCGACTCCAGCACCGAACTGCCCTTCCTGAACGTCGCCGATTTCACCTGCTTCCTCCAGGCCTTCGCCGCCGGCTGCCCCTGAGACCGCCGCGTCCCGATCGCGCGAACTTGCTTCACGCGGAATAGCGAGGCCCGCTCCCGAGTCCGTATCATCGCAGCCGCCAATCAGCGCATGAACCTCGGAAACTGCCGTCACCCGCGCGTTCCTGCGGTATATTGAGAAGGGTGGCCTCTACAGGTCACCGTTCTATCGCTCGCGGCGGCGCGACACGGGGCGCGCGCCCGATCCTCGCAACCTCTGAACTGGAGTGATCCCATGAAACTGAACACGTGCTCTGTTGTCGCTGTCTGCGCCGGTGCCGCCCTCTCGAGCGCAGCCCTCGCCCAGCCGACTGCCACCAACCTCGGAACGCTGACCAGCGGGACCCAGAACCTCACCAACATCACCCTCGACCCCGCGACCGTGGTCTGGTACCGCTTCACCCTCGCCAACCCGCTCCCCTCCGAAGGGTTCGATTTCCTCGACATCGACTCCGAGGGCTCCGCGCTGGCGCCCAACAACGACACCGAAATCGGCCTGTACGATTCGACCGGCAACCTCATCGCCACCAACGACGACGGCGGCTCTGGGCTCCTCAGCCTCCTCTCCTTCGGCGCAACGCTGCCCCGCCCCGCGATGGGCGGTCTGGCCTACGCCGGTCAGAACGGACCGCTCCCGGCCGGCGAGTACTACCTCGCCCTCGGCGGGTTCAACACCACCTTCAACGCCTCGGCGTGGGATGCGACCTCCACCTCCTCCAACGCCGGACCCGCCCAGCTCAACCTCACCCTCGGGACCTTCGTGGTGCCGCCGGGCGCCTACATCGAGTCCGGCGATGCAGGCGACCTCCCCGGGACCGCCCAGGCCCCCAGCGGCGCCGCCGGAGCCTCGATCCCCGTCATCTTCGGGCAGCACTCGTCCGGCGATGTCGACATGTACCGGATCACCATGTGCGACCCCGCCAACTTCAGCGCCTCCACCGTCGGCGGCGCCGGCTTCGACACCCAGCTCTTCCTCTTCGACGCCACCGGCATGGGCATCGCCTTCAACGACGACGCCCCCGCCGGTTCGGCCCAGTCCGCCCTCTCGAACATGTTCACAAGCGCCCTGCCCGCCGGCGAGTACCTCCTCGCCATCTCCCAGTACAACAACGACGCCAACTCCGCGGGCGGCCTCATCTGGGCCAACTCCCCCTTCAACGTCGAGCGCGCGCCCGACGGCCCCGGCGCTGCCGGCCCCGTCGAGTCCTGGACCGGCGGCGGCACCACCGCCGGCGGCTACTCCATCGCTCTCACCGGCGTCTGCTACGCCGGCGGCGCCGCCTGCTACGCCAACTGCGACAACAGCACGACGCCCCCCATCCTCAACGTGGCCGACTTTACCTGCTTCCTCCAGCGCTTCGCCGCCGGCGAGTCCTACGCCAACTGCGACCAGAGCACGACCCCGCCGGTCCTCAACGTCGCCGACTTCACCTGCTTCCTCCAGAGCTTCGCTGCCGGCTGCCCCTGACGCCCGCGGCCCGGGACCGGTAACCCCGCGGCGAGAATCCGCGCACCTGCATTCTTAGTGTAAAAACCCCACAACCCCCGGGAGCCGTCGCGGCCCGGGGGTCTTTTTCTTTTTTGGCCGCGGTTTACCGTTCCCATCAAGTCGGTTTGGCTGTAGATTGCTCACCAGCGGCAGTTCTCGCCGCCACCGCGGAGACGGTGTGTCTGTTGATATCGGCCCGGCGGCTCGCGTGTGGGCGATCCGTTCGGGTGTGTTCCATGTATGGAGTGAAACCCGTGAAGAAACTGAATCGTTCGTTCTGCATGGCGGCCGTCGCCGGCGCCGCGATCGCGGCCCCCGCCCTCGGTCAGTCGTTCGAAGTCGTGAGCGGCCAGCCCGGCACGTTCACCGACATCAGCGGCATCGGCATGATCGTCTCCCAGGGCGACGACGTCTCCAACCCCTTCACCAGCTCGGTGACCAACGCCCTGGTGACCAACCCCAACCTCTACGCCTCCACCAACGGCAACATCACCGACACGCCGTTCCCCAACTTCGGCAACACCGCCCTGCCCGTCGCCGGCCCGTCTTTCGGCCTCTTCCCCTTCTGGGACGACTTCTACGCCGACCCCGCCACCAACAACGGCGCGGTGCTCGCCGCCTCCGTCGTTGAGGCCGGCATCCCCGTCCAGATCATCCAGTGGAACAACGTCCGCACCTACGCCGGCGGCCCCGGCAGCGCGACCGGAACCTTCCAGGTCAAGATCTTCGGCGGCGGCCCCGTCCTCGCGCAGTACCTCTACCAGGACATGAGCTTCGCCGCCAACGGCGCCAGCGCCACCGTCGGGGTCCAGACCCCCGGCGGCGCCAGCATGTACAGCTTCAACACTGCCAACATCAACAACAACGACGTCCTGACCGTCGTGCAGGCCGTCAGCGGCGCCTGCTGCGTCCCGCTCTACGGCTGCCAGATCCGCACCGCGGCCCAGTGCACGGCCGCCAGCGGCACCTACCAGGGCAACAACACCATCTGCCCCAACGGCAACTGCCCGCCTGCCCAGTCCAACATCACGACCGTGTTCAACAACAACAACCTCGGCGATCTGGGCGGCGCCGTCTACTACGACGTCACCGTCGGCGCAAGCCCCATCACGGTCACCGGCCTCGCCACCAACACCGATGCGCCGGGCGCGTTCACCATGGACGTCTACACCGTCGTCGGCGGCCAC
>JAEYVB010000012.1 GCA_023429345.1 Planctomycetota bacterium | reverse complement strand
GTCTTGGAGGTGCCATTGTCGAGGGTCTCGGTCGCGAGCTTGTTGCGGACGCGGACATTGGCGAAGGTGCCCCGGGTCATCACGCGGTCGTTGCCGCGGCGGGAGCCGTAGCTGTTGAACATGCTCTTGGGGACGCCGTGCGCCTTGAGGTACTCGCCGGCGGGGCTGTTCTCGGCGATATCTCCGGCGGGTGAGATGTGGTCCGTGGTGACGCTGTCGCCCACAAAGACGAGGCAGCGGGCTCCGCGGATCGCGACAGCCCCGGGCTTCGCCTCCGTCATGGAATCGAAGAACGGCGGGTTCTGGATGTAGGTGGAGGACTCCCGCCAGGAGTAGAGCTCGCTCTCGGAGACGGGGACCGCGTTCCACGTGGGATTGCCGGTGAAGACGTTGGCGTACTGGCTCTTGAACTGGTCCGGCCCGATGCAGGCGGCCTTCAGCGCGAGGACCTCCGCGTGCGTGGGCCAGATGTCCTTCAGGTACACCGGCTTGCCCACATCGGGGCCCGAGGGGACGACGCCGATCGGCTCGGTTGTGAGGTCGATGTCTACGCGGCCGGCGATGGCGTACGCCACGACCAGCGGGGGGGAGGCGAGGTAGTTGGCCTTGACGCTGGGGTGCACGCGCCCCTCGAAGTTACGATTGCCGGAGAGTACGGAAGCGACCACCAGGTCGCCCTCCTTGACCGCGAGCTCGATCTCCTCGGGCAGGGGCCCGGAGTTGCCGATGCAGGTGGTGCACCCGTAGCCGACGGTCGCGAAGCCGAGTGCTTCGAGGTCGTCGGTAAGGTTTCCGCGGTTGTAGTACTCCGTGACGACCTTCGAGCCCGGGGCGAGGCTGGTCTTGACCCACGGCTTGCTGGTGAGGCCCAGGGCGCGGGCCTTGCGCGCCACCAGTCCCGCGGCGATCATCACGTCGGGATTGCTGGTGTTCGTGCAGCTGGTGATCGCGGCAATGACCACCGAGCCGTGGTGAAGCGTGCTGGTGGTGCCGCCGGAGTGCCGCACGGTCCCCGCGGCGTTGACCTTGTCTGCCGCCACGCCCAGGCCCTTGTTCCCCATCGGCGCGGTGAGGGCGGTCCGGAACTCCTGCTTGACGCTGCTGAGCAGCACGCGGTCCTGCGGGCGCTTGGGCCCGGCGAGCGAGGGCTGCACCGTGGACACGTCCAGCTCGATGATGTCGGTGAACTCGGCCTCGGGCGAATCGGGCGTCCAGAAGAGGCCGTTGGCGCGGCAGTATTTCTCGACCAGCTCGATGGTCGCCTCGTCGCGGCCGGTGAGGCGCAGATAGTCCAGCGACTTGGCGTCGATCGGGAAGAAGCCCATCGTGGCGCCGTACTCGGGGGCCATGTTGGCGATGGTGGCGCGGTCGGCGACGGAGAGCTCGGCCATGCCGGGGCCGAAGAACTCGACGAACTTGTCAACCACGCCCCGCTTGCGGAGGATCTCGGTGACGGTCAGGACCAGGTCGGTCGCGGTGGTCCCCTCCGGCAGGCGGCCCCTGAGTCGGAAGCCGATGACCTCGGGCGTGAGCATGTACACGGGCTGGCCGAGCATCACGGCCTCGGCCTCGATGCCGCCGACACCCCAGCCGACCACGCCGAGACCGTTGATCATGGTGGTGTGGCTGTCGGTGCCTACGAGCGAGTCCGGGAAGGCCACCCGCTCGCCGTCGCGCTCCTGCAGCAGCACGCCCTTGGCGAGGTACTCAAGGTTGACCTGGTGGACGATGCCGGTGGCGGGGGGGACGACCGAAAAATTCGCCAGGGACTGCTGCCCCCATTTGAGGAACTCGTAGCGTTCCTGGTTGCGCTCGAACTCCTTCTCCGCGTTGATCGTCAGGGCGGCGCGGCTGCCGTAGGCGTCGACCTGCACGCTGTGGTCGATGACGAGGTCGCATTGGACCGCCGGGTTGATCGCGGACGCGTCGCCGCCGAGCCGCTTCATGGCGTCGCGCATCGCCGCGAGGTCCACGACGCAGGGGACGCCGGTGAAGTCCTGCAGGACGACGCGCCCGGGCATGAAGGGGACCTCCTCCTGCGCCGGCCGCTTGGCGTTCCAGTTCGCCAGGCCGGAGACATCGTCGGCGGTGACGATGAACCCGTCCAGATTCCGGAGCGCAGCCTCCAGAAGGATCTTGATCGAAAACGGCAACCGGTCGACGTGCCCGATGCCCGCCCGAGTCAGGGCGCCCAGGTCGTAGTAGGTGTACGAGCCGGCGGAGGTCTTGAGGGTTGCGCGGGCTTTGAACGGGTCGGGGCGTGCCATGGATCCATCTCCTGTCCTGTTGTCCAGCAGAGTTTCGGCCCTTCCAAGCCATGAATCAAATAGATGCAGATGACCATGTCGATCAAATTTATGAATGTTGTACTTCGACACCAGTCCGCCGCGGGTACGATCCCCGCCATGCCCACGCTTCGAACGTGCCGGTTCTCCACTACGCTCGGTGACATGGTGGCGGGCGCCCTGGAAACGGGCGGTTCGGATGCGGTGTGCCTGCTCGAGTTCCACGAGCGTCGGGCGCTCCCCACCGAGATCGCGGATCTCGAGCGCCGCTTCGGCGCCTCCTGGCCCGATCCGTCGCCGCCGACGGGCGTCCTTCGGCAACTCGGCCTGGAGCTTGAGGGCTACTTCGCCGGAGAGCTTCGGGAGTTCACCGTCCCGCTCGTCGCGCCGGGGCCGCCCTTCCATCAGCGCGTCTGGGCCGAGCTCCGGCGGATCCCCTTCGGGCAGACTGTGAGCTACATCGAGCTCGCCCGCCGCCTCGGCAAGGAGACCGGCTCCCGCGCGGTGGGCCAGGCCAACGGCGCCAACCGCATCGCGATCGTCATCCCCTGCCACCGTGTCATCGCCGCGGACGGCGGCCTCGGCGGATACGGCGGCAGGCTCTGGCGGAAGCAGCGGCTGCTGGAACACGAGGGCGCTCTCAGTCCGCTGTTCGCGGGCTAGGCGCCGTCGGCCATCTGGGGAGTGAACGCCGCCTCGTCGCCCGGGCCGCGCGCGGGAAATCGCCCGCTGGTCTCGCTCCTGAGCTGCTGTCGCAGCCGCATCCGCATCGCCTCGATCTCCCGCTCCAGCCGGTTAAGCGCCGCGTCGGCTCCCGAGGCCATCAGCTCCTCGTGGGCGATTGGCTGGCCGATCATGACCGCCAGGCGCTGGCCCAGGAGTCTCGGGTTCTTGCGGTCCCGGGGCCAGGCATCGAACGCCCCCTCTATGGCCACAGGCAATACTGGACATCGAGATCGCTTGACTAGCACCGCGACCCCACGCTTGAACGGCCGCATCGCCCCGTCCGGGGTGCGCGTGCCCTCGGGGAAGATCAGCACCGCACGTCCCGCTTCGAGCCGCCGGAGCACTTCCTTGATGGCCGCGGCATCCCCGCCCTCTTCCTTGATGGGGATGGCGTTGAAGCGCCCGATGACGCGTCCGACGATCTGGTGGTCAAAGAGGCCGGACCGGGCTATGTAGTCCAGCTGCCGGGTCCGGATCGCGGTCCCGATGACCGGGGGGTCGAGGTACGACTGGTGATTGGCGACGATGAGCAGCGGCCCCTCAAGGGGGACGTTTGCCAGCCCGAAGACACGGAGTCGGTAGGCGGGGGTGATGAGGAGCTGCAGAAGGCCCCGGGCCATGGCGTACAGGGGCGAGCGTTTCGGGGACGCAGGGACGGAATCGTCGCCGCGGTCCTTCACGCGTTCGGCGGGCCCGGAGCTGGATGAGGCCATTGACTGCAAGCAAGTACCCACAAACAAGGACCCAAAACATAACCACCTTCGCACCGCGAGGGCGATGAACGCACCAAAAAGGCGATTTCGCTCATCCAGAGCGGGATCTTTGTGCTATCTCCGGCGGTTCTTGGCCATCGCGGGCGGGAAATGGCCGGGTCCCGGTATAGTGGCCGCCATGGACGGATTGACCATCGCAAGTCTGGTTCTCGGGGCGGCCGCGGCGGCCGCCGCAGTGTGGCTTGCTCTCGGGAGGGGGTCGCTATTGGCGCGGATCGCGGCGGCCGAGGCCGGGGCGGTCGCCGCCCGGGAGCGGGCGGATGCCGAGTGTCAGCGGACGCGGGAGGAACTCTCGGCCGAACGGGAGCGGGCCTCAGGGGAGATCGAGCGGCTGAGGGCCTCGCTCGAGGAAAGCGTGGCACGATCGGGGGGGCTTCAGACCGAAGCGGCCCGGCTCGCCCAACAGATCACCTCGTCCGAAGAGCGGTACCAGCTCGAACTCCGGCAGCACCAGGAAATTTTCGCGGAGCGGGAGGCCGCCCTTCAGCGCGAGAGGAAGACACTCGAGACAGAGTTCCGTTCGAGGCTCGAGGAGCTGAACAAGCGGTTCAGCGACGAGTTCCAATCGTTGGCCGGCCAGGCCCTCCGCACCGCCAACGAAGACTTCTTCAAAAGGGCCCAGGAAATGGTGGGGGCCGAGCGGCAAAAGGCCGCGGCGGAGATGGACCTGAAACGAGCCGCGGTCGATCAGTTGATCAAGCCGATCAGCGAAACGCTGGAGAAGACGGGGCAGAAGCTCGAGGAGCTGGATAAGGCGAGACTGGAGTCCGCGTCGACGCTCGGAGAACATCTGCGGCAGGTCAGCGAGGGCAACCAGCTATTGCGAGAAGAGACGACCAAGCTCGTCCGGGCGCTCCGCGAGCCCCAGGTCAGGGGCAGGTACGGCGAGGTGCAACTCCGGCGGGTGGCCGAGCTCGCGGGCATGCAGCCGTACTGCGACTTCACCGAGCAGGACCAGACGGTCGATTCGGACGGAAACCCGTTGCGGCCCGATATGGTGGTGCGTCTGCCGAGCGAGCGTGTCGTCGTCGTGGATGCAAAGACCAACATCCACGCGTATCTCCAGGCGATCGAGGCGAAGGACCCGGCCGAGGCCGAGGTATGCCTCGATCGCTTCGCCCGCCACGTCGCCGAGCAGGCGACCGCCCTCGCGAGGAAGAAGTACTGGGCCCAGTACGAAGGCTCCCCGGAGTTCGTGGTCATGTTCATCCCCGGGGACCAGTTCATCGACGCGGCGCTCTCTCGCCAACCAGAACTCCTGGAGAACGCCGCGCGCCAGCACGTGCTCCTCGCCGGGCCCGCCACGCTGATCGGACTGCTTCGGGCGGTCGCGGTGGGGTACAAGGAACAGAAGCTCGCCCAGGCCGCGGCCGAACTGCGGGAACTGGGCTTGCAGTTCCACGAGCGGGCGTCTACTGCCTTTAAAAAGGTGGCGGAACTCGGCAATGCACTGGAGTCATCCGTCCGCAAGTACAACGAGTTCGTGGGTAGCTACCAGGGACGGCTGGAGCCGACGCTTCGGAAGTTCGAAGAGGCGGGGGCCCGCAGCAGCAAGGACCTCCCGGCCGTCGAAACGATCGAAGCGC
>JAEYVB010000442.1 GCA_023429345.1 Planctomycetota bacterium | reverse complement strand
GGTCGCAGACGGTCGCGGACCTCTCGCAGGAGACGATGGCGGCGCTCTCGGACTCGATCGACCGGTACGACCCGGCACGGGGCGCCCGGTTCTCGACCTGGCTGCTGGCGATCGCCAAGCATGTCCTGGGGGATGAACTCGACCGGCGGAACGCCCAGAAACGCGGGTCAGGGAAGAAGGCGAGCGTCTTTGACGAGGCCTGGATGGCGGGCTCGCCGACGAGCGTGGATGACCATTACGAGGCGGCGGTTTTCCGGGCCAAGGTCGAGGCGGCGATCCGGCTGGTGGAGAAGGAGTGCGAGTTCACGGACTTCTCCATTTATCGGATGCGGGTGCTGGACGGGCAGCCGGGGAAGGAGGTGGCGGGGTCGCTGGGGATCAGCGAGCCGACGGTCTCCCGGCGCCTGGCGAAGGTGCGGGACCTGCTCCGGGGCAAACTCCGGGAGGTCATCGCGACGTACTCATTCACGCAGGACGAACTGGAGGAGCCGGAGCGAAACGGACTGGCCCTGAATCCCACCAAGGCGGACGACGAGCTCTTCGACGAGAGCGTGGCGGAGATTTACCACCGCCAGGTCGAGCTGCGGCGAACGCAGCAGGCGGCGGCGACCGATTGATCGGGCGCGGGCGTCCGGCCCGCGGCGGAACTCGGGGGAAAGGAAGGCACGGGCGGGACGCCCGTGGCACGGCAGGGAACGAACATGGCAACGCCCGTCCTCTTCATGATCCTCGCCGGCCTGGTCGCCATACCGCTGGGGATCGTCGCTGTTCTCTACCTCGTCGTGCCGTTCTTCAAGGCCCTGGGCTGGGTGGTCCGGCAGGTCTTTGAGTTCATCGCCGGCGAGGCCGGCGACCTTCTCCGCATCGTGGGCGCTGTGCTCACTCAACTCATCCTGGCCCCGCTGGTCATCGGCAGCATCCTCATCGGCCGCTGGTCGGCCGCGGCCCATTACGGGCGGGCGCTCTCGGCCGAGGCGCGCACGGCGGGGCTGGCGCTGTACCGCGTGGCGATCGGGCACCCGGCGCGGCTGCTGTGCCTGAACTCGCTGGTGGAGGGGATCGAGCGGCGTGTGCCGGATGTGGTGGCGGCGGCGCCGACCGGCGATTCTCCCAAGGGGGGCCGTTCGGGGCAGTTCGAGGGGTACCGGATCGTCGGCTCGCTGCCGGGCGGGGGCTCGGGCGGGAAGCTCTACATCGCGGAGCCGGACGCGATCAAGCTGGCGGTGTTCGAGCGCGCGGGGCAGCGCGGCGTGGGGCAGGTGGTCATCAAGACGTTTTCACTGCGGGACGGCAGCAGCCTGCCCCAGATCGTCCGGGAGAGCCGGGCGCTGGACAACGCCAAGCGGCTGGGGCTGGTGCTGGAGCACGAGCTCTCGGCCGATCGTTTCTACTACGTGACGCGGTATGTCCCGGGCGAGAGCCTGGGGCTGGTGACGCAGCGGCTCCACGCGATGAGCGGCGGCGACGGCCTGGGGGATGCGCAGCTCCGGACCGCGCTTTCCTACAGCGCCGACCTGCTCCGCACGCTGGATGAGTACCACCGGGGCGGGCTGTGGCACAAGGATGTCAAGCCCGACAACATCATCGTGGATGCGCACTCGGCGCACCTGGTGGATTTCGGGCTGGTGACGCCGCTGCGCTCGGCGATGACGCTGACCACGCACGGGACGGAGTACTTCCGCGATCCCGAGCTGGTGCGCATGGCGCTCAAGGGCGTGAAGGTTCACCAGGTGGACGGGGCGAAGTTCGACGTTTACGCGGCCGCGGCCGTGCTGTTCTCGATCGTTGAGAACAGTTTCCCGGCGCACGGGGGGCTGTCGCAGATCACGCGCCGGTGCCCGGAGGCGCTGCGTTGGATCGTTCGGCGGGGGATGACGGAGTACGACAAGCGGTACGCGACGGCGGCGGAGATGCTGCGGGATATCCAGTACCTCGCGGCGTCGGCGGACCCGTTCGCGGTGAAGCCGTTCGAGTTGCCGTCGATGCGGGGCGTCGCGCAGGAGGGCGTCGTGCACGCGGCGGAGGCCGATTCGGACGACACGGTGTTTGCGGATAGCCTGCAGCGCGAGCCGGAACCGGTGCGCCTCGGGGCGGACTCGGGCGAGCCGGTCGTCGGCGCAGCGCCCGGCGTGGCTTCGCCCGCGGGCCGCTCGCCGGACGGCCGTTCGCCGGGTGGCAAGGCCCGCCCGCGTATCCGCGTGAAGAACTGGTGGTCGGGCGGCTACACCGCCGAGGGTGTCGAGGAGCGCGACGGCGAGGGCGTGCTCAAGGTCTTCCCGGGCGTGTACGTCTCCCGGAACATCGGGGATGCGCTGCAGGGCCTGGGCGTGCACGTGAAGGTCGAGAACCGCCGCACCCCGCCCGTGCCGCCGGCGCCACCGGACCCGCCCGCCCCGCGCATCCCGCGCAACGCGCGCCCGGCGATGCCCGGCGTGCCCGCGCGCGATCAGCTCAAGAACGCCCGGGCCCGCGCCCAGGCCGCGCGCGACCGGGCCCGGGATCGCGCACGGGGCCATCGGCACGCCCGCGCGGACTACAAGACCCTGAACG
>JAEYVB010000440.1 GCA_023429345.1 Planctomycetota bacterium | reverse complement strand
GCGCCGGGTCGACCGCATTCAGAACGAGAGAACAGTTCGCACTACGGAGTTTCGACAATGGCCAAGGGCGTATTCGAGAGAACCAAACCCCACCTCAACGTCGGCACCATCGGTCACATCGACCACGGCAAGTCGACGCTGACCGCCGCCCTGTCGGCCCGCTCCGCGGTGAAGCACGGCGGCGTCCCCAAGACCTACGCCGAGGTCACCAAGGGCGGCACGGTCCGCGACGCGAGCAAGACGGTGACCATCGCGGCCTCGCACACCGAGTACGAGACCCCGGCCCGCCACTACGCCCACGTCGACTGCCCCGGCCACGCCGACTTCGTGAAGAACATGATCACGGGCGCGGCCCAGATGGACGGGGCGATCCTGGTGGTGTCGGCGGCCGACGGCCCCATGCCCCAGACCCGCGAGCACGTCCTCCTGGCCCGCCAGGTCGGCGTCCCCTACATCGTGGTCTTCCTCAACAAGATCGACCTTGTGGATGATCCCGAGCTGCTCGACCTGGTCGAGCTCGAGGTCCGCGAGCTCCTGAAGAAGTACGGCTTCCCGGGCGACGATGTCCCGGTGGTCCGCGGCTCCTCCAAGCCCGCGCTCGAGAACCCCCGCGACGATGCGGCCAACAAGTCGATCGACGACCTCTTCGACGCCATCGACAAGTACATCCCCGAGCCCCCCCGCGAGACCGACAAGCCCTTCCTGATGTCGGTCGAGGACGTGTTCTCGATCAAGGGCCGCGGCACGGTCGCCACCGGGCGCATCGAGCGCGGCGTCATGAAGGTGAACGACGCCTGCGAGATCGTCGGGCTCAAGAAGGAGAACGGCAAGTCGGTGATCACCGGCGTCGAGATGTTCAACAAGACCCTTGACAGCGGCCAGGCCGGCGACAACGTCGGCGTCCTGCTCCGCGGCGTCGAGAAGGACGACATCGAGCGCGGCCAGGTGGTCTGCAAGCCCGGCTCCATCAAGCCGCACACCAAGTTCAAGGGCGAGGTGTACGTGCTGACCAAGGAGGAGGGCGGGCGGACCACGCCGTTCTTCTCCGGCTACCGCCCGCAGTTCTACTTCCGGACGACGGACGTGACCGGCTCGGTCAAGCTCCTGGGCGGGGCCGAGATGTGCATGCCCGGCGACAACGTGCAGATGGAAGTGGACCTGGGCGACAAGCCCGTCGCCATGGAGAAGGGCCTGCGCTTCGCCGTCCGCGAGGGCGGCCGCACCATCGGCTCGGGCGTCGTGACCGAGATCATCGAGTAAATCGGCGGCCCGCCGCCCGGCGGCGGGGGGGTGTCGCGGGGCGCCGACCCCGCCGCGCCCCGGGGCGGCCTGCCTAGACTTTCACGGCCCGCCGGCACCCCGCCGACGGGCCGCTTTCATCAGAAGACTCCCCACCGCCCGCCGCCCGGGCGCCACCCCCCGCCCCGCCGGCGGTGAAACGAGGACCGTGTCATGGCCAAGAAGAAAGCAA
Source organism: Planctomycetota bacterium (assembly GCA_023429345.1). Classification (GTDB taxonomy): domain Bacteria; phylum Planctomycetota; class Phycisphaerae; order Phycisphaerales; family UBA1924; genus JAEYVB01. The sequence continues at coordinate 1,583 of JAEYVB010000440.1, read as the reverse complement.
TGGCTCGCGAGTACGTCTGGCTCCAGTGCTCGGAGACGGGCGACCTCAACTACCGCACCGAGGTCAACACCAAGGGCGGCCTGCCCGAGGGCCTGAAGGAAGGCCTGAAGAAGTACTCGCCCCGCGTGCGCAAGCACACGGTGCACAAGATCAAGCGCAAGTGATGCGGCCCTGACGCATCGCCCCCCGCGTACGCCGGTAGCTCAATTGGTAGAGCAGCGGATTCCAAATCCGCAGGTTGCGGGTTCGAGTCCCTCCCGGCGTGTTTCGAAAGGAACGGTTCGATGGCCTTCGGCATCTACAAACCGGGTCAGGGGTACTGGGTGCGGGTGCTGACCGCGGCCTTCGCGGGCGTCCTGCTCCTGATGGGCGCCGCCTGGCTCTGGGGCCAGCTCCAGCGCGCCGCGACCTTCATCCCCCACCCGACGTGGGTCGTCACCACGGCGCAGGACCCCGGCTTCGCCCCGGGGTCGCAGGTGACGCTCCTGGGCCGCGCCGGCCTCGACACCCCCGCGCCCAGCCTCGGCACCGCGACGGTCGTCGGCCCGGCCGCGGGCGGGGGGTTGGCGATCAACGACATCAAGCTCAACGCCGGGGTCGAGCGCACGGCGACCGTGGAGGGGCTCAGCGACGCCGCGGGCAAGGCCGCCGTGGTCCGCGGCACGCGCGCCGTGCCCCTCTTCGAGCCCTTGTACCTCCAGGCGGCGGGCGTGGGCCTGCTGCTGCTGGCGGGGGCGATGCTGATCTATTACTTCGTGGCCTCTCGGCCGAGCACGGTCGAGTTCCTCATCGCCACCGACGGCGAGATGAAGAAGGTCAACTGGTCCACGCGCCGCGACATAATCACCTCGACGATGGTCGTGATCCTCTGGAGCGTGCTGATCGCGGGCGGCCTGTTCCTCGTGGATGCGGCCTTCGCCAGCATCTTCCGTCTTATCGGCGTGCTGCAGGCATGAGCACCGCCGCCGGAAACATCCCCATGTCCGACGCCGATACCGCCCTCCCCAGCGAGCAGCCCCGGCCGACCCCCGCGCCCGCCGCTTCCCCCGCCCCCGCCGAGCCGCAGAAGGAACGGGCCGACCTCATCGCCGCGAGCGACGAGATGCGCCAGGCGGGCATGGACTGGTTCGTCCTCCGCGTCGCCTCCAACAAGGAGAGCTCCGTCCGCGAGACGCTCCTGCGCAAGGTGCAGATCGAGAACATGACGCACCTCGTCGGCCGCATCCTGGTGCCGACGGAGAAGACCAAGACCATCAAGGGCGGCAAGCAGAAGATCACCGAGACCAAGCTCTACCCGGGCTACGTCTTCGTCGAGATGCGCCTCGAGCCCGACGGCCGCATCCCCCAGGACGTCTTTTTCCTCATCAAGGAGACCACCGGCGTCGGCGATTTCGTCGGCACCGCCGGGCGGCCGACCCCGATGAAGGAGCACGAGATCGAGAAGATGCTCCGCGACTCGAAGAAGCCCGAGGAGCTCCCGACGGTCAAGATGGTCTTCGAGAAGGGCGAGCACGTCACCATCAAGGAGGGCCCCTTCCAGGGGTACGAGGGCACGGTCGACGAGCTCTTCCCCGAGAAGGGAC
>JAEYVB010000321.1 GCA_023429345.1 Planctomycetota bacterium | reverse complement strand
GCCGTACCACAGTGTGCTGGGCGCGTTCTGAGGGACGTTGAAGGTCAGCGTCTCGTTGCCCGAGACGGTCAGCGGCGAGACGCCGAAGACCCACGGGCTGGACCCGCCGCCGGACATGGTGGTGCAGATGTAGAAGGGGTGGCTGGGGCTGACGTTCACCATGCGGAACGTGTAGGTGGTGCCGCGTGTGAGCGTCACCACGGCGGTCTCGACACCGTTGATGTAGTAGACCACGCCCGGGTTGCCGGGGTTGGGGCTGTTCGGCGTGGCGTTGCCGAGCGTGACGCAGAAGTTGGTCGCGCCGGGCGTGCACTGGGCACGGGCGACCGCGGGGCAGGCGAAAGCGGCCGCGGCGGCGGCGATCAGCAGGGGCGGGTTATGCATGAGTCTCTCCCTTTCTCAGGAGCGCAATGTCGCGCGGGGGCGCCTTTCATGCAAGAAAAATCGCGGGTGAGAGGGCCCGGAGGTCAGGGGAGGGCCTTGGCCGCGGCGCGGGCCCGGGCCTCGAGGGTCCGCATGTCCTCGTCGCGGTTGGGGTCGTACATGCCGAGGACCCGGCGGTCGGGGCCGACGAGGATGAGACGGGTGGGGTGGATGATGTTGGTCATCGTGGTGCCGTCGGGGAGCGAGACGGGGCGGCTCTCGTCGGGTCCGATCGCGAACTGGAGCCCATCGCGGACGACGCGTTCGACCTCCTTGGCATCGCCGGTGAGGAACTTCCAGCGGCTCGGGTCGGCGTCGTTGTTGGCGGCGTATTGCCGGAGCTTCTCCGGCGTGTCGCGCTCGGGGTCGACGCTGATCGAGAGCTGACGGACGGGCGTTCCCTCAAGCTTGGCGGAGAGCTCGACCATCGCCCCCGTCATCATGGGGCAGGCAAACGGGCAGTTGGTGAAGATGAAGTCGAGGATGGTCACGCGGCCGTCGAGGATCTCGTGCGTCTGCGGCTGGCCCGATTCGTCGGTGAAGGCGAACTCGGGGATGCGGAGGCCGGCGACCGAGGGGTCGGGCTGGATCACCACCGGCCCGGGGCCGCCGCGGCGCTGCACGGTGACGACCAGGCCGACGATGCTGAGCATGAGGCCGACGGCGGCGAAGATGATGACGGGGATGAGGACGCGTTGCATCAAGAGCTCCTGCGGGCGCGGCCCATGCTCAGCCACGCGAGGACGAAACCCGCGAGCGCGGCGAGGGTCGCGAAGGCCCAGAGCATCCACGCCGCGAACGGCTCGGGGTGTGCACCGCCCGCGAGCGCATCGCGGAGCGCGGCGGTGGGCCAGTAGAGGGGGTTGACGGTCATGATGGCGCGGAGCCAGCCGGCAGCACCCGCGATCGGGAAGATGGCGCCGCTGAGGAGCCACATGGGCATCAGGACGATGTTCATGACGCCGTGGAAGCCCTGGCTGGATTCGATCCTCCAGGCCGCGGCGAGTCCGAGGCCGTTGATGCCGATGGAGATGAGCGCGATGGCGGCGAGGGCAAGGAGGTAGCCGACGGGTCCGGGGTGGAGGCCCAGGATCGGCGCGAGGAGGAGGAGCAGGGCGCCCTGGGCGGCGGCGACGAGGGTGCCGCCGGCGATCTTCGCGCTGACGCCCGCCCAGCGGGGCGCAGGGCTCACGAGAACAGACTGCAGGAATCCCGCGCTGCGGTCCTCGATGAGGGAGATCGCGGCGAAAATGGAGCTGAACATCACCGTCAGCGAGATCATGCCCGGGAGGAGGAACGCGGTGTAGGAGGGGCCGGAGCGTTCGCCGGAGAACGACTGCGCAAAGCCGCTGCCGAAGAAGAGGCCGAGGATCAGCGGGGTGCCGATGGCCGCGGCGACGCGCGAGGGCTGCCGTGTGAAGCGGATGAGTTCCCGCGCGGTGAGGGCGGCGAAGGCGGGCAGCCCGGGGGTTGTGGGGGGCTGGTCGGTCATCGCGGGGACTCCTCGCCGGAGACGAGGGCAGCGCCGGTGAGCGCCAGATAGGCATCGCCGAGGTTGGGTGGGGCGACCTCGAAGGGGAGCCCGCGGCGGGTGAGCTCGAGGACGGTGCGCTCGAGGTCGGGGCCGGGATGCGCGCGGGCGATCAGTGTCTGTTGATCGGTTCGGGAGACGGGGGAGCCGCGGAGGAGGGCCTCGGCGGCGGCGAGGTCCGCGCTGGCGAGGGGACCGACGCGGAGGATGCGCTCGCCGCCGGTGCTGCGGAGTTCGGCGGGCGTGCCGTCGGCAACGATGCGTCCGCCGGCCATCATGAGGACGCGGTCGGCGCGCTCGGCCTCGTCCATGAGGTGCGTCGTCATGACGATGCTCAGGAGGGGGTCTTCGCGGCGGAGCTCGGCGATGGTGGTGAGGAAGGCGCTACGGGCCTGGTGGTCGAGGCCGGCGGAGGCCTCGTCGAGGATGAGCAGGCGCGGGCGCTGGAGGAGCGCCCGGGCGAGGTCGACGCGGCGTGCGTACCCGCCGGAGAGGGCGGCGATGCGGTCGTCCATGCGGTCGGCGATGGAGAGCTGTTGCGCGAGCGATTCGATGCGGCGGGACCGGGACTCGCCGGAGAGCCCCGCGAGAGCGGCGGCGGTGCGGAGGTTCTCGCGCACGGTGAGCAGCGGGTCGAGCCCGGGCCTCTGGAACACGACGCTGATGCGAGCCTGCGCGGCGCGGGACCCGGCGGGGTGGCCGCCGATGCTGGCGGCGCCGGCGTCGGGGGCGAGGACCCCCGAGACGACGCGTACGAGCGTGGACTTTCCGGAGCCGTTGGGTCCCAGCAGCGCGGTCCATTGGCCCGCCGCGATGCTCAGGGAGACGTTGTCGAGGGCGATGCGGGCCGGGCGTTTGCGTCCGCCGGGGAAGGCTTTGGTCAGGCCCTGGATGTCGAGTGCAGCCCCTTCGGCCCCCGCGGGGCCGGCGCCGCTCGCCGCGGCCTGGAGGGGTTCGGTCACCATCAGAAGATCGTCGACACGACGGAGAAGGTCACCAGGACGAGGAGGAGGAGGGGGAGGTGGATGACCGACGCGATGAAGGCGCGGCGGGCATCGGAGCGCTCGCGGGTGCGCACGACGCGGAGGGTGAGGAGCAGGAAGCCCGTGCCCATCAGGCCGGCGACGGTGGCGTACACCGCGCCGGTGGCGGGGCTCATCACGACGGCGGGGGCCAGTGAGATGAGGACCAGGGCGACGCTCCATACCAGGATGGCCCGCGCGGTGCGGCGGCCGCTGGAGTCGACGACGGGGAGGACCTTGTAGCCGCCGGCGGCGTAGTCGTCCTTGTACATCCAGGCGATGGCGAGGAAGTGGGGGATCTGCCAGATGAACATGATGAGGAAGAGCAGCCAGGCGGTGGCGGACAGGAGCGAGGCGAAGCCGGCCTCGGGAAGTGCGGCGGACCAGCCGATCAGCGGCGGGAGTGCGCCCGGGACCGCGCCGACGAGGGTCGCCAGCGGCGTGACGGGCTTGAGAGGCGTGTAGATTAGGACGTAGCTGAGGATGGTGGCCGCGGAGACGGCCATGGGCGCCAGGCCGCAGAAGAGGCCGAGGGTGCCCAGGCCGATCAGGGCCATAGCGATGCCGGAGGCGAGGGCCAGCCCCGGCGTGAGGCGGCCCTCGGGGATCGGACGGCTGGCGGTGCGGGGCATGCGGGCGTCGCGGTCGCGCTCCCACCACTGGTTGAGGGTGTTGGCGCCCGCGGCGGAAAGAGCGGTGCCGACCAGGGCGCCGATGGCCGCGATCAGCAGTTCGCCGGTGCTCCAGGTCCGGGTGATGGCGGCGAGGACGAAGCCGACGGCGGAGGTGATGGTGACCAGCCGCGTGATCCGGGGCTTGCTGGTCTCCAGCAC
>JAEYVB010000288.1 GCA_023429345.1 Planctomycetota bacterium | reverse complement strand
GGGGTGGTTTGAGCCGTGGCTACACGGTGATCCTCTGCCTGCTCTCGGTCGTCGCCCCGTCCGTGCTCTTTGCGACGAGTCTCCGCAGCGGGCGATCCTTCGCCACGTTCTGGCGAGTCACCGCCGGGGCGATCGCCGCCAGCGTGTGGGTGAGTCTTCTCGTGGTGGTCCTGGGCCTGGCGATCGGCGCGGCGGTCTGGTTCTGGCGGTCGGCCGCCGGCCGCGCCCGCGGCCCGGCGCTCACCGTCGCCCTGGTTTTAGTGCTCATGGCGGGGCTGATCCCCGGTGTTCTTGTGGGCTCGAGCCTCACCCACGCCTACCGCGCCTTCCCGATCACAAACGGGATTTCGAACTCCCTTATTATCGTTGCCATCGGTCACACCGCCCGCTTTGGCTTCCTGGCAGCGTTGATCGGGCTGCTTCTGGCGAACTCCGAATCAGCGACCGTCCGTGAACTCCGCCTGACCGAAGCCGGTGGCGGCTTCCGGGCCTGGCTTTCGGCGTCCGCCCTCCCGCGGGTCGGCCTTCTTGCGGCCACCGCCCTGTCGATGGGCCTGCTCTCCTTTCAGGAGATCGAAGCCACGGTCATGCTCCAGCCGCCCACGAGAGCGGGGGGGAGTTTCGCCCAGAAGATGCTCCAGAACCTCCATTTCGCCCGCATGGAAGAGCTTTCCGCGGGGGTCCTGCTCATCACCGGGGCGGGACTCATCGGCTGCGCCGCGATCCTGATCCTCGCCTCCCCCAGGCCCGCCGCGGACCACCGATAAGCTGTCGGCAGCGCCACGCTTCCCGGTGATCCGTTTACCGTGCTTCAGCCGATGGAATTGGCACCTATGCAGGGCGACCTCAACCGACGCGAAATCCTCCGGGCTGGTCTGGTGCTGGGCGCCGGTGCCATCCTGTCCGGCTGCAAGAACAACAAGCGGACGGCCTGGAAGCCGCTCAGCGATACAGAGCTGACCGGCCCGCCCCGCAAGCGCCTCGCCGGACCGACCGGACGCCGGCCCGACCCTCTGGGCGCAGCGCCCGGCGGGGTCATCTCCCGCCGCGAATGGGCCAACTCCGGCGTCATCCTCGCCCTCGCCAACCCGATGAACGGCATCAGCCGCATCACCATCCATCACAGCGCCATCCCCGCCGCCCACCTGCGCACCAAGCAGGAGTCGGTCCGGATGCTCGAAACCATCCGCCGCAACCACATCGCCCAGAGCTGGGCCGACATCGGGTACCACTACATCGTCGACCCCGCCGGACGGATCTGGGAGGGACGCCCGGTCCAGTACCAGGGCGCCCACGTCAAGCTCAACAACGAGCACAACCTCGGCATCATGCTCCTGGGCAACTTCGAGGAGGAGCGCCCGACCGCGGCCGCGCTCTCGGCCCTCGACGACTTTGTCGCCGACCGCATGCGGGCCCTCCGCATCCCCATCACCCGCATCTACACGCACCAGGAGATCACGGCCACCGCCTGCCCGGGGCGGGCGCTCCAAGGCTATATGGTCGCCACCCGTTCCGGCAACGGCCGCCTGGCCCGGGCCTGAACACCCACCCACGCGTACCCTGAACGGAGCCGGGGACCGCGAGGTCCCCGCTGCTCATTGTGCGGATCGCACGATCCACCCGCGCCCCCCTACCCATGGCGGCGCTACTGCACCATCCCCTTGGTCAGCCGCATGAACGCCGTCTCCAGGTTCACGGCCTCCTCGGTGAACTTGGTCAGCCGGAAGCCGTGGTTCACCAGGATGTTCGGAAGGTCGGTGTAGGAGTGGCCCGGGGCTTCCTCGAACGTTACATGCATGAGCTGCGGCCGGTGCCCGTTGCTCGACGGCGCGCCGGGCGAGCCCGCCACCTCGGCGTCGACCAGCACGATCTTCTTGACCCCCGGGATCTTCTGCAGCACCTCCGCCGCCTGGCTCCAGCGGTCCGCCACGCCCACGTGGATGATGTGCCCCATCCGCGCCCGCTGGATCGCCTCCTTCACCGTGCCCGAAAACAGCAGCTTCCCGCGCTCGATGATCCCCACGACGTTGCACAGCTCCGCCAGCTCGTGCAGGATGTGGCTGGAGATCAGGATGGTCTTGCCCATCCGCTTCAGCTCCTTGAGCAGTTCGCGGATCTCGATGCGGGCCCGCGGGTCCAGGCCCGAGGCCGGCTCGTCCATCAGCAGGACCTTGGGGTCGTGCAGGAGCACGCGTGCGATGGAGAGCCGCTGCTGCATGCCCCGCGAGAGCGAGTTCACCTCCGCCGTCGCCTTGTACGTCAGGTCCGTCAGCTCCAGCACATCCTGGACGACCTTCTTCCGCTGCGCCCCGTGGATGTTGTACGCCGCGGCGAAAAACTCCAGGTACTCGGTGACCACCATGTCCTCGTAGGCGCCCATGAAGTCGGGCACGTAGCCGATCAGGGGGCGGATCTGGCGGTTCTGGTATCCGACGGTGAGCCCATTGATCTGCGCCTGCCCGCTCGAGGGCTTGAGCAGCGTCGCCAGGATCTTGATCGTGGTCGTCTTCCCGGCGCCGTTGGGCCCGATGAAGCCGAAACAATCGCCGTCGTTGATGGCGAGGTTCAAGTTGTCCAGCGCGATCAGCTCGTTGTAGCGCTTGGTCAGGTTGATCGTCTCAATCATCGGCACGGACGGGTACCTCCGGGGCCCGGTTCAGACCGGCCCCTCCTCGTTGTCGTTGGGCGCTCCGGGATCACCGCCCGCGTCCACCTCCGGGTACTCGGGCGGGTCCGCCGGCAGCGGGTAGACCCAGCGGACCACCGTCCGCCCGGCCTGCGGGACCGGCCGGTACGCGCCGCCGAGCGAGACGTGCAGCGGCACCGGGCTCTCCGCCGGTTCGAGGCTCCCCAGTTGTCCGATGATGATGACGCAGGGCTGCGTGAACCACTCGCCCATGTCCCAGC
>JAEYVB010000252.1 GCA_023429345.1 Planctomycetota bacterium | reverse complement strand
AGCCAGCAGGATTTCCGGGTGGTGGCGGGGGCGGGCTTCCTGGGTGGGCGGGGGCGGGCCGAGCTGGTCCGGGCCATCGCCGAGCAGGGGCTGCAGGGAAGGGTGGGCGATGTGGCCCGGCGGGAGTGCCCGACGGCGACCGAGTACGACATGCTCTACCGCGTGTTCCAGACCATGCAGTCGACCGAATGCCCCACGGTGCCGGTGCTCCGGGCCGGGCAGGTGGTGGGCCTCGTGACGCTCGAGAACGTGGGCGAGCTCCTGATGATCCGTTCGGCCCTGAAGCAAAGGCCCGGGGGGCCGCGGCCGGGGCGGGCGGTCCCGGCCACGGGGCAGTAACGGGGTACCCCCTCGACGGGTCGCATTTCGCCCATCGGCGTCGCGGGTGGGTGGTGTCCGGAACCCCGCCGGTCCGGGGGACGAACGGTGGTTTACGGACCATGGCGCACCGGGCCGCAGGACGCTGTACCATGTGAAGACGGCGGGCTCAGGTTGCGTCCGCTATGTTCCTGATCTGTTCGGGGGCCTTGCCCCGGTGGGTTCCATGACACTTTCTACGCTCACGCTCGGCGAGGCCTACTTCCTCGTCTCGTTCTGGAAGCCGCTGATCCTGCTCATCCCCTTCGTGGGGTGGGCGTGGGTAATCACGCGGGTGTACGACAAGCACGCGATGCGCTTCCACCTGGCGCGCACCAAGTGGAACGCGGCGCACATGACCGCGGGGCTGGTGGCGTTCATCGCGGCGTGGGCGATCCCCATGCACAGCGAGGCGGCGTTCTGGATCGGCCTGGGCGTGTCGATGCTGATCCTGGGGGCGGACCTGGGCGCCTACGCGCTGGTCGCCAACAAGGACGACCGGGTGCCGGAGGAGCACCGCATCCGGCTCGATTTCAGCAAGATGACCAAGGCCCGCGAGGAGAAGGCGCTGGCGAAGCGCGCCGGCAAGGTCGAGCTGGCGATCAAGGGGCCGGACAAGGCGCTCGTCCCGGTGCCGCAGAACGAGACCCCGGAGTTCGAGGTGCGGGTGGCGGGCGAGGCGATCGTGATCAAGGGCCTGGACATCCGGGCCGCGCAGGCGGACATCGCGCCGACCGGCAAGGACCAGACCTACGGCGTGTCGTACCTGGTCGACGGCGTGCGGCAGGCGGGGGAGTCGCTCCCCGCGCCCGCGGCCATCAAGGTCATGGATTTCTGGAAGAGCGCCGGCAAGCTGGACGTCACCGACCGCCGCCGCAAGCAGGTGGCGGACATCAACGTCGAGCACGGCGTGGACAAGGCCAAGCTGCGGCTGATCACCAGCGGGACGACGGGCGGCGTGCGGATGAGCATGCTGTACGACCCGGAGAAGCAGGTCCGCCGCAAGCCGACGGAGCTGGGCCTGCTCGACCCGCAGATGAACGAGCTGAAGGCGATCACCGACGATGCGCACGGCGTGGTGCTGCTGGCGGCGCCCTCCGACGGCGGGCGGACGACGACGCTCTACAGCGTCATCAAGATGCACGACGCCTACACGACCAACATCCAGACGGTCGAGACCGACCCGCAGGACGCCATCGAGGGCGTGCGGCAGAACGAGTTCACGGCGACGGGCGACGGCCCGGAGTACAGCACGCTGCTCCGCTCGGTGCTGCGGCGCGACCCGCAGATCGTCGGCGTCGCGGAGATGCCCGACGAGGCGACGGCCCGCGAGGTGGCCAAGGCCGACCACGAGCGCACGCGGATCTACCTGTCCCTGCGGACCGACAACGCGATCACGGCGGTCCAGGCGTACGTCAAGGCGGTGGGCGATCCGGACCTGGCGGCCAAGCACCTGCACGGCGTCACGGCCCAGCGGCTGGTCCGCAAGCTGTGCGTGAACTGCCGCGTGCCCTACCAGCCCTCCCCGGACATGCTCAAGAAGCTCGGCATCCCCGCGGACAAGGCCAAGCAGCTCTTCAAGAAGGGCGGGCAGGTCCTGATCAAGAACAAGCCGGAGATCTGCCCCGTCTGCCGCGGCATCGGGTACGTCGGGCAGGAGGGCGTCTTCGAGGTCTTCCGCATCGGCAAGCCGGAGCGCGACCTGATCCGCAGCGGCAACTGGAACGCGCTGCGGGCCGAGTTCCGCAAGCGCGGGCTCCCCACCGTCCAGCAGGCGGCCCTGGCCAAGGTGCTGGGCGGGATCACGAGCGTGGAGGAACTCGGCCGCATGGGCGGCGAGGGCCCCAAGCCCGCCGGCGGCGGCGGCAAGCCGGCCCCCAAGCCCGGGGCGGCAGCGCCCGCGGCCAGTGCATCGGGGGCGGCGTCCGGCCGGTAAACATCCTTTGAGCGACCTACGCCCGGCCCGGGGCGCGACCCGGGCAGGGGAGACCAAGCCATGCTGATCCTGCTTATAACGGTGGTGATTGTCGGGGTGTCGGCGTACGTGTGGTGCACGCGGGGGTTCTTCTCCGCGCTCCTGCACCTGATGTGCGTGTTCGCGGCCGGCGCGATCGCCTTCGGCGTCTGGGAGCCTCTGAGCTACTTCCTGCTGGACAAGGCCCCGGAGCGCGGCTTCGGGTCGTGGCTGGCGGACATGCCCTTTGCCCTGGGCCTCGTGCTGCCCTTCGCGATCAGCCTGGCGATCCTGCGCGGCGTGGTCGACAAGATCCTCCCGGCCAACGCCCAGTGCGACACCGCGGTCGACTACATCGGCGGCGGCGTCTGCGGGCTCTTCGCCGGCGTCATCACCGCGGGCATCGTGGTCATCGGCCTGAACTTCCTGCGCGTGAAGCCGACCTGGGGCGGGTACGAGCCCGTGGTCTTCTCCCAGTCGGTCCGCGGCTCCCTCGAGAACACGCCCAGCAAGCTGATCCCCTGGGTCGACCGGATCACGGCCGGCCTCTACAGCAACCTCTCGTTCACCACCCTGCGCAGCGGCGAGCCGCTGGGCAAGTACTACCCCGACATCGTCGCGGCCGGGGCGGCCAACCGCCAGACCTACGAGGGCAAGGGCCGCACCGGGATGAAGCAGGGGACGGCCAACCTGGTGGGCTGGTACACGGTGGGCAGCTTCGACAAGCCCCAGAAGATGGACGACCTCACCAAGGACATCCGCCAGCAGACGCCGCAGAAGGCCATCCTGCTCAGCGGCGACGAGATCGAGCGTGGGGCGCTCGCCGGGTACATCCTGAACTTCGGCACCAAGGCGCGCGAGGGCACCGGCGCCGTGGTCATCGGCAACGGGCAGATCCGGCTGGTCTGCGAGTCCACCCTCGAGGAGGACGACTACGTCACGGTCCACCCGATCGCCGTCGTCTCGCGCGTGAACGACCCGGCGCAGATCCGCTACGCCCGCTTCCGCTTCGACAGCGACGAGTTCTTCGTCTCTTCGGTCGGCGGCGAGTCGCAGGCCGTCCTGGGGTTCGAGTTCCCGGTGCCCGAGGGGTACCGCCCCGTCGCCCTGTACACCCGCAACCTGCGCATCCCGGTGGATGAGGAGACCCTGGCCGCGGCCAACGCCAAGCCCCTGGCGAACTTCACCGACCCGCTGCAGCGCGACTCCATGATCCTGGCCGGGCAGATGGAGGGCATGAAGGATGTCGGCCCGATCATCGGGCCCGATGGGAAGCCGGTGGAGCGGCCGCAGGAGCAGGACCAGGGGATCTTCCGGCAGGAGCCGGTGCGGGTCTCTTCGGCGCTCGGTTTCACGATCCAGAAGGGGACGGAGCAGGGCATCACGACCGTCGAGAAGGAGCGCGGCGGGTACATGATCCAGGAGGGCGAGATGCGGACCAACCGCACCGTCGGCTTCGGCGCGGTCGACCGCAACCTCCAGATCTCCGAGTTCCAGGTGAACGACGACACGGTGATGGTGCAGGTCGACCTGACCCCCCGGACCCGCGGCCCGGAGATCACGCAGCTCCTCGAGACCGCCCCCA
>JAEYVB010000195.1 GCA_023429345.1 Planctomycetota bacterium | reverse complement strand
CCCGACATCCTCGACGTCTGGTTCGAGTCCGGCTCCTCCTGGAACGCCGTCATGCGCGAGCGTTCCGGCGGCAAGGCCTTCCCCTGCGACCTCTACCTCGAGGGCGCCGACCAGCACCGCGGCTGGTTCCAGAGCTCCCTCCTTCCCTCCCTCGGCGTCATGGGCGTCCCGCCCTACCGCACCCTCCTCACCCACGGCTTCACCGTCAACAAGGAGGGCCGCAAGCTCAGCAAGAGCAAGGGCGACACCATCGAGGACCTCTTCGCCGAGTTCGGCGTCGATGTCCTGCGCTGGTGGGTCGCCTCGCTCTCCTACGAGAACGACATGAAGGTCGACCGCGAGTTCTTCGAGCTCGCCGGCGAAAGCTACCGCAAGGTCCGCAACACCGTCCGCTTCATGCTCAGCAACCTCTCCGACCTCCCCCCCGGCGAACCCCGGTCCGCCGAGTGCCGCCCCACCGACCTCGACGCCTGGGTCCTCTCGCGCTACGCGCTCGCCACCGCCGACATCACCGCCGCCTACGAGCGCTACGACTTCCAGACCGCGCAGAAGCTCCTCTACGACTTCTGCAACGACACGCTCTCGGCCGTCTACCTCGCCGCCATCAAGGACCGCCTCTACTGCGACAGGCCCGATTCGCCGCGCCGCCGCCGCTCGCAGCGCACGCTCTTCCAGCTCACCGACGGCCTCTGCCGCCTCCTGGCCCCCGTGCTCTGCCACACCGCGGACGAGGCCTACCTCGCCCTCCACGGCCTCGACGCCAAAGAGCGTTCCCGCTCCGTCCACCTCGAAACGTTCATCCCCAGCTTCGGCGTCCAGGCCGACCCCGGATGGATTCACGCCATGGATGTCCGCGACCGCGCCCTCGCCGCCCTCGAACGGGGCAAGGGCGAGCTCGGCGTCGAGAACCCCCTCGACGCGGGGCTCGTGCTCCCCGACCCCGACGGCGTCCTCGCCCGCTTCGACCGCGCGGATCTTGCCGATCTGCTCGGCGTCAGCCGCGTCGAGCTCGACCCCGCCGCGCCCGCGCCCCGCGTCCTGGACCTCCGCGCTGAGCCCCGCTGCGAGCGTTCCTGGAAGCGCGACGGCACCGTCCGCCAGCGCAGCGATGGCGGCATGCTCACCGACCGCGACGCCGAAGCCGTCGGTCTCGCCTGAAAATCGCCGCACACCCCGCACACCCCGCACAGCCCTCACACACCGACCCGCGGCCGCGCCCCCCAAGGCGCGGCCGCTTTCCTTCCGTGCGCACCCGGACCATGCTTATGGGCGGCACGGACGGGCGATGTTGACCGCGGGCATCGCCCCCGGCCGAAAGACCGAGAGAATGGGCGGAATGAAGCGCCTGTTCACTCAGGGGAAGGGGCGTAGGCGTCGATGGAGAGAGCAATGCAGCACCGTGACCCGCGACAACCCCGCCCGGGGACGCTCCGCCTGAGTTCTCGGACTCAGGGTTCGCCCCCCGACCCGGCGGATGGCCCCTACGCCATCGAGCGGATCACCACCCTCTCGCACGAGCTGCGCAACCTCCTCGACGGCTCCATGCGCTGCCTCGGGCTCGCGAGGCGATCGCTCGGCGCTGCCGGCGTCGGCGCTGAAGAGCTCGAAGCCGCCCGCCGCCAGGTGGAGACCGTCTACGGCGCCCTCGAGCGCATGGCCGACCTCGTTCACGCCGCCATGAAGGGCTCCGCCTCCGTCGTCGGCTCGCCGACGATGAACCCCACCCGTCCGATCACCATCGCCGAGGCCGCCGCGCACGCGATCGATGTCCTGACCCCCGAGGCCGACGAGCGGAAGGTCACCTTCGACCTGCGCGTCTCCACCGAGGCCATGCAGGTCCCCTCGGGCCCGCTGTACTCCGTCATCCTCAACGGGCTGCGCAACGCCCTCGAGGCGATCGCCCGCGCCCACCACGCCCCCGAAACCGGCGGCCGCATCGACGTGCTCATCGGCCTGCAGCCCCTCCCCGGCACCGATGTGGACCTGCTCCTCATCGACATCGCCGACGACGGCCAGGGCCTCGCCAGCGACCGCGACGCCGTGCGGGCGCTCGACTTCGGCATCTCCGCCAAGCCCGGGGGCCTCGGCGTCGGCCTCGCCCTCGCCCGCGATGTCGTCCGCGAGGTCGGCGGCAGCCTCGAACTGAGCCGCCGCCCCGAGCGCATCGGCGCCCCGCGCCCCGGCGCGGTCCTCAAGATCGTCTACCCGATGGTGCGCCGCGCCGAAAGGGCCTGAGTCACTCAACCGTGTCCGTGGGGGGAAGGGAAGCAATGGCCGAATCAGCACGCATCCTGATCGTGGACGACGACCCGGTGGTCGCCGAGTCGCTCGCCGAGTTCCTCCAGGCCGAGGGCCATTGCGCCGTCACCGCGCCCGACGCCGCCGAGGCCCTCGCGATCCTCGCCGATTCCGACGGCCCGCGCGCCAAGGCCGGCGCCCAGCCCTTCAACGTCATGATCAGCGACGTCTCCCTGCCCGGCATGGACGGGATCGAGCTCCTCCGCCGCGTCATCAAAAGCTACCCCCGCACCGTCCCCGTCATGCTCACCGGTTACGGCACCATCGAGAGCGCCGTCCAGGCCCTCCGCCTCGGCGCCAGCGACTACCTCACCAAGCCCGTCGTCGATTCCGAGCTGCGCCTCAGCCTCGAGCGTGCCCTCCGCCAGCAGGCACTCCTCGCCGAGAACCAGGCCCTCAAGAGCCAGCTCGACACCCGCCTCGGCCTCGGCCACATCATCGGCGCCGACCACCGCATGCAGAAGGTCTTCGACCTCATCGAGGCCGTCGCCCCCAGCCGCACCACCGTCCTCATGGGCGGCGAGAGCGGCGTCGGCAAGAGCCTCATCGCCCACGCCATCCACCACGCCAGCCCCCGCAAGGGCAAGCCCTTCGTCGAGCTCTCCTGCGGATCCATCCCCGAGACGCTCCTCGAGAGCGAGCTCTTCGGCCACGTCAAGGGCGCCTTCACCGGCGCCCACGCCGACAAGGCCGGCCGCTTCCTCGCCGCCAGCGGCGGGACCATCTTCCTCGACGAGATCAACTCCGCCTCCCCCGCCATGCAGCTCAAGCTCCTCCGAGTCCTCCAGGAGCGCCGCTTCGAGCCCGTCGGCTCGACGCAGACCGTCGAGGTGGATGTCCGCATCATCCTCGCCAGCAACCAGCCGCTCGAAAAGCTCGTCGCCGACGGCAGCTTCCGCCAGGACCTCTACTACCGCATCAACGTCGTCCGCATCGAGCTCCCGCCCCTCCGCGACCGCCTCGGCGATATCCCGCTCCTGGCCAACCACTTCCTCCAGCACTACGCCGCCGAGCTCGGCAAGCAGCTCACCGGCTTCGCCCCCGAGGCCATGGACCTCCTCCGCCGTTACCGCTACCCGGGCAACATCCGCGAGCTCCAGAACATCATCGAGCGTGCCGCCGTGCTCTCCCGCCGACCCACGATCGTCCCCGAGGACCTCCCGCCCCAGCTCCTCGAGGCCGGCGCGGGCCTCCCCGCGAGCCCCGGCGCTCCCGGTGATGCCCCCCGCCCCTTCTCCCTCCCCACTGCGGATGACGACAACGCCCCCTGGATCCCCACCAAGCTCGAAGATGCCCTCCGCGATCCCGAGCGCCGCATCCTCACCCGCGCCCTCAAGGCCAACCACTGGAACCGGCAGAAGACCGCCGACCAGCTCGGCATCAACCGCACCACCCTCTACAAGAAGATGAAGCTCCACGGCATCGAGGTCTCGGGCTACGCCGACACCGACGCCGCCTGACCGCCCCCGGCGCATGGGGGGAAACCCCCGCCAAGTCCTCCGTCGCGGCGCCACGCCGGGCGCGGTATCGTGCCCCTCCGGTCGTCCCACGCCCGGCGGAGCACGCATCCATGGTCCACCCTCATCCCCGCTCGCACTCGGGCGCCCGCGCCAGCGCCGGCGCCATCCTCGCCGGCCTCTGGGTCGCGCTCTCGGCCGGCGCCGTCGCCGCCGTCTCTATCCTCTCTGCGCTGGAGTCGCAGCCCGCCGGCGCCCCGAAGGCTCCCGCGCCCAGCCCCGAATCCGCCCCACGCGGATGGCTCGCACAGGCCTCCGCCCCCGGCGCCAAGGAGAAGGTAAAGCTCCACGCCGCGGCCGCCGAGTTCGCCCTGCCAAAGGACCAGACGCTCTACCCCGGCCTCCCCGCCTCCGGTCTCACCGTCACCTACAGCTCCACGCTGCTCCCCGACAAGGGCGGGCGCTACCGCCTCTGGGTGCTCGCCCAGGGCGGGACCGCCAAGCTGACCGTGTACGGCGCCCGGGGCGCCGGCCGCATCGCCCAGGCCGAGAGCATGGGCAGGCACGCCGCAGGCGAGTGGTTCGCGAGCGACGGCTCTCCCGTCACCGTCTCGGTGACCTTCCAGCGCGCCGGCGCCGGCGAAGCCCGGTTGCAGACGCTCTGGGAACGCCAGGGCACGAGCGCTGCGGGCGGCTTCGTCCGCGAGCCGATCCCGATGCACGCCGTCCGCACGCCGGAGTACGCCGCCAGGGATATCGCCCTCGCCCAGGCCTCGCTCCACGGCCGCATGCTGCTGGGCGAGATGAAGTGCACCGCCTGCCACACCCCCGAGGATGGCGCGATGACCGGCGTCAAGGCCGCGCAGGCGCCCCTCCTCGGCGAGGTCGGCCGCCGCGCCAGCCCCGAGTGGATCCGCGAATGGGTCTCGAACCCGCAGAAGGTCAAGCCCGGGTCCTACATGCCCGACCTGCTCGGCGATTCGCCGAAGGATGAGGCGGATGCCGAGGCCATCACGCACTTCCTCGTCAGCCTCGGCGGCCCGCTCGATTGGGAGCCTGTCGCCCGCGAGGAGCAGGTCATCGATCTGGGACAGAAGCTGTACCACAGCGTCGGCTGCGTGGCCTGCCACGGCGCCCTCGAACCCGCCGCGAAAGTGTTCGGCGAGGCGACGCTCAACACCGCGATGCCCGCCACGCCCCCGCCCAGCCCCTTCGGTGACATCGGCGGCAAGTGGCGCCCGGCCGCGCTCTCCGAATACCTGCAGGACCCCCTGCGGACGCACCCCAGCGGCCGCATGCCCTCGATGAGTCTGTCGGCGCAGGAAGCCGATCTCATCACGACCTACCTGATCGACGCCTGGGGCCAGAGCGCCGGCTCGGGGCAGTCGGGTTTCAAAATCGATCCCGCCAAGGTGGATGTCGGCCGGGCCGCGTTCTCCGCGCGCGGCTGCGCCAACTGCCACGAGATCGGCCACAACCTCCCCAACATCCCCGGCGGACTCAAGACCAAGCGGCTCTCGGCCCTGAAGGCCGACCGCGGCTGCCTCGCACCCGAACCCCGCTCCCCCGCCCCCCGGTTCACGCTCTCGGATCAGGACCGCGCGGCCCTCGGCGCCGCCATCGACGCCATCGGCAGGATCGTGGCCTCCGGCGGGACCGCGCGCGCGCCCATCGACGAGGGCCGGCGGACGTTCGCCGCCCTGGGCTGCATCCAGTGCCACGAGCGCGGCGGCGAGGGCGGCATCCCGGACGACCTCAAGCTCTACTTCCGGACCGTGGACGATACCGAGCTCGGCGATGAGGGCCGCCTGCCGCCGCACCTCGACGGCGTCGGCTTCAAGCTGCACGCCTCGTGGATGCGCAGCGTCCTGTGCGATCACGCCCGCGCGCGGCCGTACATGGCCGCCCGCATGCCGCAGTTCGGCGAGAAGCGCGTCGGCGAGCTCGGCTCCATGCTCGCGATGATGGACGGTGTGATCCCCGGCGTCGATGCCCCCGAGCCGCGGAGCACCGACGAGATGGTCGTGAGCGGCCGCACGCTCGTCGGTGAGAAAGGGCTCAACTGCATCTCCTGCCACACCTACGACGGCAAGACCACGGGCACGCCCGGGCCGGAGATCACCGCCTTCGCCGAGCGCCTGCGCTACGAGTGGTGGAAGCCCTACGCCATGGAGCCGACGCGCTTCAAGCCGGGGACCCGCATGACCGCCTTCTTCCGCGAGGGCGGCAGCCCCGTGCCGACCATCTACGGCGGAGACCCGGACCGCCAGACCGACGCCCTCTGGGCCTACTTCAACACTGGCGAGTTCGGCCCCGCCCCCGTGGGCCTGCCCACCGGCACCGCCATGCCCGTCCCCATCGGCGACAAACCCGTCGTCTTCCGGACCTTCCTGAAGGAGGCCGGCAGCCGCGGCATCGCCGTCGGCTTCCCCATCGGCACCCACTTCGGCTTCAACGCCGAAGAGGTCCGCCTCGTCGAGGCCTGGCAGGGAGACTTCGTCGATGCCGGCGCCGCGTGGAAGGGCCGCGGCGGCACCGTCGCCACCGAGCAGGGGAGTATCATCTGGAAGTCGCCCGGCGGCCCGCCGCTGCTGATTACGCCGGAGCGGCCCGCGTCCTGGCCCACGGAAACCGGCGCTGCGGCCGGCTACGCCTTCCGGGGATACCGCTACGAACCCCACGGCGCGCCGGTGTTCCTCTACGACGTGTGGGGCGTCAGCGTGGAAGAGCGGTTCGAGCCCGCGCCCGACCGATCGATCAAGCGGACCTTTACGGTCCAGGGTGCCGACCCGGGCGCGACGGTGTGGATCCGGAGCGACGGCGTGACCGGCTCCGTCACGCTCGCGAACGCGAGGCAGAACAACTCGGAGCAGGGCCTCCTCGGCTTCACACCCGCCGACGCGGCCAAGCCGATGTCCTTTGCAGTGACCGTCAAGCCGGAGGGCAGGAAGCCGTGAATCCACTCAAGCACGTTGCAGCAGGCGCTCTCCTCCTCTCCGCGGCCGCCGCCCTCGCGCAGCCCCCGCAGCAGGGCCAGTCGTCCGGGCCGCCGATGGTGGCCAACGTCGAGTACGTCAAGCTCGAGACCCGTGAGGCGACCGAGCGGCGCATCCTCGGGATCCTCAACCCCACCGCGGGCGAGTGGGGCGCCTGGTACGTGCTCGCGCCCTTCCCGTACCACATGCAGAACGGTCCCAAGCTCGCCGAGGCGCAGATCCCCGAGGCCGAGCTCGCGAACATGAAGGTCAACGGCCCGGGCCCCGACCTCGCCGCCGAGTACCGCGGCAAGAACGGCGCGCCCGCCACCTGGCGCCCCGTCGGCGACCGCCGCAATAAGGAAGTAACGCTCAACACCTTCGACGACCAGGCCCTCAACGACTACGCCTGTTCGTACATCTACACCACCGTCACCGTCCCGCAGCCGACCACCATCACCG
The DNA here is from genome assembly GCA_023429345.1 of Planctomycetota bacterium. GTDB lineage: Bacteria > Planctomycetota > Phycisphaerae > Phycisphaerales > UBA1924 > JAEYVB01. The sequence continues at coordinate 2,329 of JAEYVB010000195.1, read as the reverse complement.
TGAGCATGGGCTCGGACGACGGCCTCCGCTTCTGGCTGAACGGGCGCCTGCTCGTGGATGACGACGTCCTCCGCGGGCTCGACCCCGAAGAATCGAAGGTGAAGCTCGACCTCGGCGCCGGCGTGAACCACCTGTTCGCCAAGGTCGCCAACATGAAGGGCGGCTACGCCTTCCAGATCAACACCGCAGCGCCGCTGGATCAGCAGACCGCCAATCAGCTCGAGTACCTTTTGAACCTCGACTTCCCCAGTTCGCCCGAGGACGAGTACTACCGCGCGGTCACCGTCTCGCTCCCCCCGGATGTCGTGCTGGAAGTGGGGGGCCTGGATGTGCTCCCCCCCGACGCCCGGGGCGAGTGCCGTCCCATCGTGTGCACCCGCCGCGGCGAGGTGTGGATCATCGAGGGGGCGTACAAGGAGCCCGCGTTCGACTGCACGTTCAAGCGGTTCGCCTACGGCATGCACGAGCCGCTGGGGCTCTCGGTGCGGGTGGAGAAGGACGCCGCGGGCAAGCCCGTCACCGCGGTGTACTGCGTCCAGCGCGGGGAACTGACGCGCCTGGTGGACACCGACGGCGACGATGTCGCCGACCTCTACCAGACCTTCAGCGACGCCTGGGGCGTCAGCGGCAACTACCACGAGTTCGCCTTCGGCCCCAAGTTCGACGCCGAGGGCAACGCCTGGGTCACGCTCAACGTCGGCTTCTGCGGGGCCCTGGGCAAGTCCGTCGCCCCCTACCGCGGCTGGGCGCTGAAGTTCGCCCCCGACGGAACCATGACGCCCGTCTCCGACGGACTCCGCTCCCCCAACGGCATCGGCCACTTCGGGGGCGCCGCGTTCTACGTCGACAACCAGGGCGACTACGTCGGCACCAACCGCATGACCGAGCTCGCCCCCGGCTCCTGGGCGGGCCACCCCTGCACGCTGGGGTGGCGCGAGGACTGGAAGAAGGGGATGCCCGCCCCCGAGCGCAAGCCGGCGACCATCTGGTTCCCCTACAAGAAGATGGGCCAGTCGGCCGCGGACATCCTGCCCTACCTGCCGGATTCGCAGATCGAGGGCGTCCGCGCCGCCCTGGCCGCCGAGAAGTTCGGCCCCTTCGCCGGACAGGTCTTCGTCGGCGATCAGACGCTCTGCATGGTGAACCGCGTCTTCCTCGAGCGGGTGGACGGCCACTGGCAGGGCGCCTGCTTCCCCTTCCGAAAGGGCCTCGACTGCGGCGTGAACCGCCTGGCCTGGGGGGGCGACGGCTCCATGTTCGTCGGCCAGACCGACCGCGGCTGGGGCTCGATCGGCCGACTCCGCTACGGCGTCCAGCGGCTCGCCTGGACGGGAAAGACGCCCTTCGAGGTCCTCACCATGTCCGTGAAGCCCGGCGGGTTCGAGCTCACCTTCACCAAGGACCTCGACCCCGCCGCCGCGGCCGACCCGGCCTCGTACTCGATGCTCAGCTACACCTACGAGTACCACGAGCCCTACGGCAGCGACGAAATGGAGAAAGCTCCCCAGACCGTCACCGCAGCCCGACTGCTCGGCCCCCGCTCGGTCTTCATCGCCGTCGATACGCTCCGTTCGGGCGGCGAGGGGTACGTGCATGAACTCGCGCTCCCCGGCGTCCGCGACGCGGAGGGGCGGCCCCTCCTGCACCCGGTCGCCTACTACACGCTCGTGAAGATGCCGCCCGACACCCTGAGCGCGACGAGCCGGTGAGTTCCGCGTGAGCCGAGATTGACCTGAAACGACCGCGGCTCGACCATGAACACCGGCCCGCGGCCCGCGCTGGCGGGTCTCTTCCGCTAGGCTTCGTGCATGCAGCGCACCAGTGCCAACACCATCCGGCTCGCCTCCGGCGTCTCCGGGAACCCCGAGGCCGATCGCGCCGTCGAGCAGGTGTGCGGTCAGCTCACGGGCGCGCTGGGCGCGGCCGCGCCCGACCTGGTCGTCGTGTTCGTCTCGCGGCACCACCTCGAGTCGCTCGAGCGCATCGCGGAGATGGTGCGGCGCGAGCTCAAGCCGTCGGCGCTGATCGGCGTCACCGGCGAGTCGGTTCTGGGCGGGCGCATGGAGCTCGAGCGCACGCCGGGGATCTCGGTCCTCGCCGCCAACCTCCCCGGCGTCTCCCTGCACACCTACACCGGCCGTGACCTGTTCCCGTCCGACGAATCGCCGGACGGCCTCTCGAAGCTGGGCCGTGCGATGGGGGCGGATTCGGACCTCCGGGCGTCGCTCGTGTTCGCCGATCCATTCAGCATCCCCATGGGCGGGTTGCTCCCGGCGATGGCGCGGGCCCGGGCCTACGGGCAGGTGGGCGTGCTGGTGGGCGGGATGGC
>JAEYVB010000133.1 GCA_023429345.1 Planctomycetota bacterium | reverse complement strand
GATGAGTTCCTCCAGCGTGTGCCGGCCATCCCCGGTAAGGATCGGGAAGTCCTTGCGGGTGATCGAAAAGATGAACCCCGCGCGCCCGTTCCGCGGGCCGTCCGGGTACCGCGCCCACAGCACGCCGCACTCGAAGGGCCCCGGGTGGTACGCCTGCACCAGCACCGGCGCCCGCACGTTCTGGAAGTACCGCCGCACATCTTCTGCCCGCCGGGCCAGCTTCACCCCGAAGCCCCGCTGGCCCGTGTCTGGCTTCAGGATCACCGGCCAGCCGCCCAGCGCGGGGATGGTCGCGATCGCCTCCAGGGCCGCGGCCGCGCGGTCCTCAGGCCTCCCCCCCGCCGGCACGAGCGCTGCAGGGAGCACCGCGCCCTCGGCCGGCCCGAGCGCATCGAGGATCTCCTTCTTGCTCTCGCCGATCATGCCGCCGCCGCCTGGGATGCCGGGGTTGCAGCAGGTGAACACGGTCGGCCCGCGCCGGCGGAATGTCAGGTACGCGAAGACCGGCAGGAGGGGGGCGTAGATCAGGCTGGTGGGCCAGAACTCGCGGTGCGTCCAGCGGCTCAGCTTCGTTCGGATGCGCCGGCGGCCGTGGTACGTCAGCCCGAGCGCCAGCACCTGCGGGATCGCGATGGCGATCGCGCTCCCGATGATCAGCCCCGGGAGTTCGAGGTGGAACGCGAGCGCATCCTCGATGGGGGCGCCGATCGCGAAGGTGATGCCGGCGAAAAACGCCGTCCAGAGCACCCACGACAGCACCGCCGCGCCCGAGAACCCCCACGGCAGCCGCCCGATGAACCCTCCCGCCGTGAACGCCAAGCCGTGCTCCCCGGGCATGAACCGCGTCACGAGGGCGGTGATGAACGGCCGCTGGCGCATCAGGTGCAGCCACCCCCGCGGCGTGCGGGCGCTTGTGGCCTCGCCGATCACCCGAGGCCGGATGCTCCGCCGCCGGAGATCCTTCCCCCGGTAGTAGCACGCCCCCACGCCGATCGCCTGCCCCGCGAGGATCCCGATCAGCCCGGCCCGAATATCGATCGTGCCCGCCGCGACCATGAGCACCGCGAGCACGGCCGCGGCCCGGTCCTTGATGGACACCGCCAGCGCCACCAGCACGAGGGTGAGGGGCCACGGCACGCCCCGGACAATGTCGGCGAGGCGGGGGACGAAGTTGTCGATCTGCTCGATCAGGTGTTCCATCGACGCGCCGGGCAGAATGGCCCGCCGCCCCTTTAGTCGGCCGACACGGTCACCCCAACGAAACGCCGCCTTCGAATCTCCGGATTGCCGAGCTGCCCGCAGGCTCCCATCATGTCCCGGCCCTTGGTTCTACGCCGCTTGACGTACGCGCCCGCTCCGGCCAGGACGCTCATGAACGCCGTCACCGACTCTTCAGTGGGAGCCGGCCACGGCGAGTTTCGGCGCGGGTTGTACGGGATCAGGTTAACGCAGGCCGGGAGCCCCCGCACGTACTCGGCCAACGCGCGGGCGTGGTCAGGGGAATCGTTGACCCCCGGGATCAGGACGTACTCCAGGCAGAACTTGGCCTGCCCGAACCTGGGCCAGGCCTTGAGGGCGGCCTTCAGGTCCGCCATGGGGTACTTGCGGTTGATGGGCATGAGCCCGGAACGGACCTCGTCGTTGGGGGCATTGATCGAGAGCGCCAGCCCCAGCCGGTGCCACCCCGGCTTTGCCACCTGCTCCGCCAGGCGCCGGATGCCGTCCACTCGCCCCACCGTCGAAACGGTGATCTTCGAGACGGCCATCGCCGGGCCGTTGTCGTCAATCAGGACCGCAATCGCCTGAATAACGTTCTCGATGTTGTCCATGGGCTCGCCCATGCCCATGAAGACCATGTTCCGCGGGCGGATGCCGATCCGGTGAACCGCGGCGAACCACTGCCCCACGATCTCCGCCGGCGTCAGCGACCGGATCAGGCCCATCTGGGCCGTCTCGCAGAAGCCGCAGCCCATGGCGCAGCCGACCTGGCTCGAGACGCAGAGCGTGTAATGCGTCTCCGGCCCCCCGGCCCCGCCCCGTCCGATCATCGGGATCAGGACCGACTCGGTTTCCAGACGGCCCCTCCCGTCCGTGCCGGGCCCGACATCTTGGACGAACTTGACGACCTGCCCCTCGGGATGGTCTTCGCGGTGCTCCCGGACGATCGGCCCTAGTTCGAAGCCCGGCAGGTCCTCGCGGCCGCGGCGGAACAGCGCCCGATACAGGTCCAGCTTTTCCCCCTTCAGATGGGCGTACGCCTCGGCAAACCGGGCGCTGGTCAGGCCGAGGGGATTAGGGTGCTCTGTCGCGGGACTGGTCACCGAGAATCGTAGGGTGGGAGGCCCCCCCTATCGAAACGCCCCCGCGCGGACCGTGGCCGTGAACCGTCAGCGGCAACCGGCGGCAAAGGCAGACAGAAAGCAGGTGAAATCGGCTACGTTGAGGACCGGCGCCTGGGTCGATCCGTCGCAGTTCGCATAGCCGGAGCCTGCCGCGAACTCCTGCAGGAAGCACGTAAAATCCGCCACGTTCAGGATGGGGTGTACCGAGGAGCCGTCGCAGTTCGCGTAGCATCCGCCGCTGACCAGTTCGCACCCCTGCCAGAGCGCAAAGCCGCTGGCGCTCACGCCCCCCATGGAGTCGAAAATGCCGCCGAGGGCCATGCCGGGACCCTGCTCGCTCAGGTTTCCCTGGTCAACGGCCGCTAGACAGAGGCCGCCGGGATAGGGGAAGTGGGACGTCAGTACGCCTCCGCCGCTCCAGACCTGACCATCCCATTTCGCCAAGGCGTGGATTTGCCCGCCAAAGTTGAAGATCCCCGCCGCATAGAGCACGGGCCCGTTCGCATCGGTCTGCGAAGACATGGCCATGATGGTTCCCTGCAGACCGGACCCCACCGCCGACCATTGCGTGCCGTCCCAGCGGGCAACGTTCAGGGCGGGCACGCCGGAAACCGTTTCGAAGGGTCCGCCGATGTACAGTGCTGGTCCGGAACCGTCGTCGTGCGCGCACATCGAGGCGACGCGGCCCGGGCTGGCGAACTGGTACACACCGGTGCCCATCCCGCTCCAGCCGCCGGCATCCCAGCGGGCGATCCCATATGTGGTGACGCCGCCGGCGATCTCGAAATAGCCACCGACATACAGCCCGGCCGTGCGGGGGCCGGCGCCGTCATCGTCGAAGACGGTCATGGCATTCACGGAGGGATTGCCGACGTGATTGCCCTGCTGGATGCCCGTGCCCAGCGGGACCCAGCCGCCCGGCGTCCACCGGCCGACTTTCCCCGGCACCGCCGCGGTCGTCCCGTAGAGCGCAGGCCCTGTGCCGTCGTCGTAACCCGTCAGGGCGTACACGGAAAGCTGATGCAGGATCGTCCATTGCAGACCGTCCCACTTCGCAAACCCGCTGTAAGCGTTGCTGCTGCCCGCGGGGCGGATGCCCAAGCCGCCCGTGTACAGCGCATCTCCGCTCCCGTCATTGAACACGCGGATCGACGGGGCGCTCCAGGAACTCACCTGGTCGTCCTGGATCTCGATCCCATGATCCATGGCGTGCCATTGCGCGCCATCCCAGCGGGCCAGCCGCACCGCTCGCTCGCCCCCTATTTTCCGGAACATCCCCGCGGCGTAGAGCTCCGCGGGCTCCGGGCCGGCGCCGTCGGGGTCGAAATACTCGAGCTCGTCGACCTGCCCGGGAAAGTAGTCGTCGAACGTCACGCCGCGACCCAGCGGCCCCCAGCCCTGCGGGGTCGCCATCGCGATCCCTCTCACGCCGACATCGAGATAGGAGAGCTTCCCGGCCGCGTACAGCGCGGGATCTTCACCTCCCACGCCGTCGGCGTCGATCGCCGCGAGCGCATACACGTGGTCCTGAGACTCCGTCGCGCCCACCACCGGGCTCCACGCGCTCCCATCCCACCGCGCGATCTTTCCGATCGGAGGCTGGCCGGCCGCGACGCTGACATAGAAGAAGCCGCCCGCGAACAGCGCGCTCTCCACGGGCCCTGTCCCGTCCGGATCATGAACGAGGAGGCTCGACACGGGCCCGTAGTTCAGCGTCGGGATCACCTGCCACGACGGCGAATCTAGCCTCGCGAGATACCCGCTCGCCGGGGCCGAGCCGCCGATGTACAGGGCCGGTCCGTTACCATCGTCGTACTCCGCGATCGCACGAACCGGCCCGGGCGGCGCGTTGTCGGCCGCGGCCGACCAGGCCTGTCCATCCCACCTGGCGATGTACCACCCGGGCCCGCCGCCGTTGGGTGTGAAGTCGCCGCCCGCATACAGAACCGGCTGTCCGTTCTCGGTGCGCACCGCCAGGGCACGCACGCCGCCGTTGGTTCCCGATCCGACTGCCGACCAAGCCTGTCCATCCCACGCGGCCATGCGGTTGGCCGGGCTCCCGCCCGCCGTCGTAAAGAAGCCCCCCGCCACCAGCAGCGGCCCCGAGGGTCCGGGATAGAGGCTCATCGCGCGGACGGTGCTGTTCATCCCCGCCCCGACCGCCTCCCAGGCGGTCCCGTTCCACCGCGCGATCCGGTTAGCCTGGACCGTGCCCGCCGATGTGAAGTCGCCCCCCACGTAGAGCATGGCCAGCTCCGGGCCCTGGCCGTCGCCGTCGTAGATGGTCATGCAGTACGCGGTCTCGTTGAAACCGGCACCCATCTGCTGCCAAGCGTTCTCGTCCCAGTGGGCGATCCGGTTGATCGGCAGCCCGCTGCCTCTCTGGAACCGCCCGCAGGCGACCAGGCCCTCGAGCCCGCCGACCTGTGAGCCGTCGAGCTGGATCAGGCCGAATACATCACCGTCAAGATTCCCGCCCGGCGTCGGCGAGGTCCAGATCGGCGCGCACGGCTGCCCGGTGGCAATACGGGCCGCCAGCGACACCGAAGCCAAACAACTGAGCAGGTGCGTACGCATCGCGAGAGCCCTCCACTGCACGAATAGAATAAAAAGAAAAACACCCCTCGCAAGGGGTGTGGGATGAAATCGTGGAAGCGGGGGGGCTTAGTTGCAGCCGCCCGCGAACGAGGTCAGGAAACAGCTGAAGTCGGCGACGTTCAGCACCGGCACCTCGGTGGACCCGTCGCAGTTGGCGTAGCTGGCGCCCGCGGCGAACTCCTGCAGGAAGCAGGTGAAGTCCGCGACGTTCAGGATCGGCGCCTGCGTGGAGCCGTCGCAGTTGGCGTAGCAGACCCCGGCGCTCGGGACCTGGACCGGGAACTCGACGCTCTCGGGCGTGCCGGGGCGGAAGAGGCCCAGGGTTGCCGTGCCGCTGGTGGGCGGCGTGCTGGCGTCGAACCAGAAGTTGTACATCGTGCCCCAGCGGAGGGCGTTGGTGTTGGCGTTCTGGGCGTAGGTCTGCGGGCTCTGCCAGCACATGACCCCGCTCCCGCCGCAGGTGTTCACCCAGTCGGCGTTGCTGTAGACCTCGCCGGAGTGGTAGTCCGGGGCGTTGAAGCCGATGTTGGTGATCGTCGAGCCGGTGGGCGCGGGCACGCTGAAGGACCCGCCGGAGCGGTGGCTGGTGAGGTTGTACACGGCGTACTCGTAGCGCCAGGTGCCGTTGCCCAGGTCGCGCACCTTGTGGGCGTAGAAGAACCGCCCGTCGCCCGGGACATCCACGTAATCGACCGTGACCGAGGTGTCCGGCACGCCCGCGCCCAGGCCGTGATCGCGCCACGCGCGGATCGCCGGCATCTGGTAGTACGCCGGACCGGTCAGGCTCATATTGTTGGCGGCGACGTTGACGCGCTTGTACGTGGCGTTGTTCAGGCTGTTGCCCGCGGCCGCATCATCGGAGCCGACGTACACGCCCTCCACAAAGTAGCTGGCGCCCGGGTAGGCGAGGGTGTCCATGTCGGCCTGCTTCACTTGCAGACGCCGGTAGATCGAGTCGCCGCTCGTGGCCGGGTACCCGGAGAAAGCGCCGGTGGTCGGGTTGATGGCGGAGCGCGGGGCCAGGCGCGTCTGGCCGGCGTTCCAGCCGGAGCTGTAGATGTCGAGGCAGCCGACGCCCAGCCACTGGCCGCCCGTGCCGTTGCACGTGCCGCACATGCTGCCGCCGGCCGCGGCGCAGCACGCCGTCTTGGCGTTGGACAGGCCGATCTGCATCAGGCGGCCGTCATGGAGGCGGTAGGCGTTCATCGCCAGCCCGGGGGAGCCGCTGCTGGCCCAGATCAGGTTCTGGTTGCCGATGTTGCAGGTGTGGCTGCCCAGGGAGAAGGCGTAGACATTGCTGCCATTCACCGACACCGGGCCATACCGCGAGATCGACTGTATGTCGATGAGGGTGACGTCGGGGCCGGAGGCGAGGGCGGGGGCGGCCAGCGCGGCGCCGGCGGCGAGGGCCAAGAGGCGGCACATCATTCGAAACTCCTTTTCGGGGGTCGGATCCATACGAATGGCCAATACACAAGCCCCCCTTCGCTGAGAGGGCCGCTCGGCCGAATATACACCGAGACGCGGCCATGCCAAGAGTTTTTTGAGGCCGGCCGCGATGCAGATCCCATAAAAAAGGTCCCGGGGGCTTTTCCCCCGGGACCCTGTGGGCTTACCAG
>JAEYVB010000124.1 GCA_023429345.1 Planctomycetota bacterium | reverse complement strand
GGAGCGTTCAGGAGGGAGGCGCTGTGCTTCTGAATGAAGCCTTCGGCCTTCCGCATGTTCAGCATCTGCTTCACTCCGTTGCAGGGAGTCACCAGCACGTGGGTGACAAAGAACGTGAGCACGGAAGACACGCCGATGGCGAGCGCAAGCCAAGCACCACGGCTGATCCGCCTCTTGCGACGACCCTGCTGCAACTGGTCCGTGGAAGCGTTCATGACTGGGAGGGGGCGTACAGGCGCAGGGCTTCGCACTCGGGGCAGCGGTAGGCGACGACCTTCAGGCCTTCCTTGCGTTGCGCGTGCCTCACCTCGCCGGAGAGGAAGCCCGTCTCCGGGGAGCCGGCCGTCCAGCGGGGCAGGTTGATGGAGCCGTAGCCCATCTCGGAGATGAACCCGGGCTCCATGTCCTTCTTGCAGATGAGGCAAACGGGGTGTGCTGCCATGGGCGTGATCCCTCGAATGAAAAACCCGGCTTTCGCCGGGCTTGGGGTGGTTCTTGGTGCGGGTGGGGCGGCCGGCTCACCCCGGGGGAGAGATGCTGGACATCGTCGTAGTGGCACGGCCGCGGTTCATGTCGGGGCAGTATAGCTCGGACGGAACCGCTCCCGGGCCCGGAGCGAATCTGCTTGACAGATATATCTGCGGCCGATATATTGGCAGGGACGCAGGGAAGGGGGGGCGGGAAGGCCTATGGCGAGATTCGACTTCAAACCCGACGCCGGCGAGCTGGTCGTCCTCTCCGTCCTCAAGGAGGAGCCGCTCTACGGGTACGCCATCACCAAGCTCGTCGCCGCCCGCTCGGAGGACCGCATGCGGCTCCCCCCCGGGCTCCTCTACCCGCTCCTGGCGAAGATGGAGTCGCAGGGGCTGATCGCCAGCTCCTGGGATGAGGTGCGCAGCGACCGCGCCGAGGAGGGCGCCGGCGGCCGCAAGCGCAAGTGGTACCGCCTCACGGCCAAAGGGCAGAAGCGCCTGGCCGCGGGCATCGAGGCCCATAGGACGTACCAGGCGATCATCGAGCGCTTCATCCCGCCCGCGGGCGATCCACGCGGGGAAGGGGGGCGGGTAAGGGGGGCGGGCCCGTGAGGCTTGACGCTTCCAAAGCAACCCTGCGCGAGCCCGCCGATGTCTCGGCGTGGCTGCTGACGCTCAAGAAGGTGCTGCGGCTCCCCGAGGGCGAGGCCGCGGCCATCCTGGACGAACTCGAAGACCACCTCCGCCAGCGGGTCCGCGACCTGGAGCTCTCGGGTCTGGGCGATGCGGAGGCGGTGCGTCTGGCGCTCAACGAACTGGGCGATGCCGCCGTGCTCGCCCGTCGGTTCCGGTCGGCAAGCTCGTACAAGCGAAGGAGACTGGCGATGAACGTAGCCGTAATCGGCATGGCGTGCGGGGCGGCGGTCTTGAGCGCGATCTCGGTGGCCCGGGGGCCGCAGCAGGCGGCGAACCCCCGCCAGGGGCTCGCCCCGGCGGCGAACGCCTACACAGATGCCGCGGCCCAGCAGCCCGGGCCGGGCCTGACGTTCACCGAGGCCAAGGGCCAGCAGCTGGGTGAGATCCTGGGCGCAGTCGCCAAGGCCCTCGGGGTTTCGCTGCACGCGCACTGGGGCAGGCTCGAGGGTTGGGGCGTACGGCCCGACCTTACCGTGGTCGTGGTCGGGCGCGACCTGGACATCGTCGAGGTCTTCCGCCGGATCAACGAGGATGAGGGGCTGGACCACGGCACGCTCGACTACCGGGTGGGCCACGGCGTGCTGGAGGTCGCGGAGCGCGAGTTCTTCGACCGCCGCGAGCGCGTGCTGGCGACCTACGACATCGCGCGGCTCCTCGAACGCGCCACCGGCCCCGAGCACCGGACGCAGCTGGTCGAATCCCTCACCGGCGCCCTTACGCGGTTCGTCAGCCCCGAGGACTGGCAGGACAACGGGGGCGAGCTGGGCGTGCTGTCGGTCGTCGACACCAAGCTCTTCATCGAGGCCCCGCCGCGGATGCACCGGCAGGTCGTGTGGATCCTGGACCAGCTCGACGCCGAGGGGAAGCGGGCGGCGGCCGACGAGGCGCGGCGGGACCGCGAGGCTCTCCGGCTCGAGCTCGACGCTATCGAGACGTCCGCCCTCCGGATGCGCGCCCACCTGGGCCTCCCCCTGACCGATGACGAGCGGCAGCGGCTGAAGCCCTTCATGGCCGAGGGGGTGCCGGTCACCGTCCTGGGTCAGGACGATCCGCACCGTCCGGCGGTCGAGTCGCAGCTGGCGACTTACGAGAAGGAGATCGCTCGCCTGCGGAAACTGCTCGAGCCCGGCCCGTCCGAGCGGGGCGGCGCTCCGCTGCTCAGGGATATTCCGCTGCTCGACACGGCACTCAGGCGGTAACGGGCCGCCGCCGCGGGCGACTCACGCGGGGTTTCGGGTATCGTACGGGCGGCCGGTTGACGCCCCGGCCCCGATCGGGGACCATAGCGGTAGTGGCCCCCGGGTGGTGGGGGGCCAGATCCTGTTCACCCGGCTCCCCGGCCGCCCCCCCTCCCCGCCCCCCCCGAGGCCCCCGTTGCTCTGCCCCTACTGCGCCCACAACGACGACAAGGTCATCGACAGCCGCTCCAGCGAGGGCGGGCGCGTGATCCGGCGGCGGCGGCAGTGCCTGAAGTGCAAGAAGCGGTTCACGACCTACGAGCGGGTGGAGCAGACCGCCCGGCTGATCGTCGTCAAGCGGGACGGCAGCCGCGTCCCCTTCGCCCGGGAGAACATCCTGCGGGGGGTGCAGGCGGCCTGCGGCAAGCGGAACATCCCCGAGGATGTCAAGGAGCACATCGCCGACGAGGTGGAGGAGGAGCTCCACCGCGAGTTCGACCGCGAGGTCGATTCGCGGGTGATCGGCGAGCGGGTGATGCGGCGGCTGCGGGACCTCGACGAGGTCTCCTACATCCGCTTCGCCAGCGAGTACCTGAAGCTCGGCTCCGCCGGCGACCTCCTGGCGGAGCTGCACGCCCTGAACAACCGGATCAAGGATGTGAAGCAGCAGCAGTCGCTGTTCTAGAGAGGGAAGTGGGCGCGTGGACATCCGCAGGCTGGTGATCGTCGGGACCGCGGCCGCTGCGCTCGCGGGGTGCGCGAGCAAACCACGCG
>JAEYVB010000050.1 GCA_023429345.1 Planctomycetota bacterium | reverse complement strand
GCCTTGAGACGCCGGCCCTCCTCGGGCGTGTTGTAGGCCTCGCGGTAGTTGCTCGGAGCCGCCGCCTTCATGTGAACGCGGAACATCGAGCCGTGGCCGGTGACGCAGGCGGCCGCGCCGGTGTCCCGGATGGCCCGGTTGATCCCGGCCATGGCCCGCTCGCCCAGAGCGTTGAGCCGCTTCACCGCCGCGCCATCGAAGCGCTCCATCGCGATGAGACCGGCGGTCATGGAGATCGGATTGGCCGAGAACGTTCCCGAGTGCGGAAAAAGGAGCTTGGCAGCGCGGGGGTTGAGCGTGTCCATGACATCCGCGCGGCCGGCGACGGCCCCGATGGGGAACCCGCCGCCGATGATCTTGCCGAGCGCCGTGAGGTCGGGCGTCACGCCGTAGCGCGTCTGCAGCCCGCCGAACTCGGAGCGGAAGGTGATGATCTCGTCGAGAACAAGCAGCACGCCGCGGCGGGTGGTCCAGTCGCGGACCGCGGCGACAAACGCGGGCGTCGCGGGGTTCAGCCCCACGCGGTGGGGCATGAGATCGAGCAGCACGCATGCCAGCCGGTCGGCGTTCTCGTCGAGAATGCGGATCGTGCGGTCGATGTCGTTGAAGGGGAAGATGGCGGTGTCGTCGAGGACCGACTGCGGCGTGCCGTGCACGAGCGGGACACGGCTCGGGCGGTCGGCTGCGCCCCAGTTGGCGGGTGTCGGCGACTGGCTGATCTCGGCGTAATCGTACACGCCGTGGTACGCGCCCTCGGCCTTGGCGATCATGGGCCTGCCGGTAAAGGCGCGGGCGGCCTTGATGGCGACCATGATCGCCTCGGTGCCGGAGTTCACGAACCGGATCTTCTCGAAGCCCGGGTTGCGCCCGCACAGGTGCTCGGCGTAGCGGACCTCCGCCTCCGTGGCCAGGTTGAAGGCCGTGCCCCGGGCCATCCGGGCGCTGACCGCCTCGACGATCGCGGGGTACGCGTGCCCATGGATGAGGGAGGCCATGTTGTTCGCGAAGTCCAGGCGCGTCACGCCCTCGACATCCGTGACGCGGCAGCCCCGGGCGCTCTCGGCGTAGACGGGGCAGGGGTCGCGCAGGACGGCGTTGCGGCTCACCCCGCCGGGGAGAACCCGCTTCGCCCGGTCGTAAAGCTCCGCGCTGCGGGTCGTGGTGGCCTGGTCCGATGAGCCGTGGCGTGTCATGGTGCGGTCCGTTCGGCGTGCTCGATCCTCGGCAGCAGGGGCGCGCCGGTGCGCTGCTGCACCCCGTCGAAGCTCGCGCCCGGGGCGAGTTCGACGAGCCTGAATCCTCCTGGGGTGACGTCGATCACCGCCAACTCCGTGTAGATGCGGTTGACCACGCCGCGCCCCGTGAGCGGCAGCGTGCAGGCGTCCACGAGCTTGGGCTCGCCATTCTTTGTGCAGTGGGTCGTGATGATGTAGACCCGCTTCACGCCCGCGCACAGGTCCATCGCGCCCCCCACGGCCGGGATGGCGTCCGGCTCGCCGGTGGACCAGTTGGCCAGGTCCCCGTTGCTCGCGACCTGCAGGGCGCCGAGCACGCTCACATCGATGTGCCCGCCGCGGATCATCGCGAAGCTGTCGGCGTGGTGGAAGTAGGCCGCCCCGGGCATCTCCGTCACCTGCCGCTTGCCCGCGTTGATGAGCTCGGGGTCGCCCGCCCCCGGCTTCGGCGGGGGGCCCATCCCGATCATGCCGTTCTCGGTGTGGTAGATCACGGTCCGGCCTTCGGGGACGAAGCCCGCGACGAGCTCGGGGATCCCGATGCCCAGGTTGACGTACGAGCCGCCGGGGATGTCCAGCGCCACCCGCTCCGCCATCTGCTCGCGCGTCCAGCCCGTGGTCTCTCGCGTCATGGGTAGCTGGCTCCGGCCGCGACCAGCTCGGACTCGTGCGCGGGCCGGGGCACCGCGACCACACGCTTGACGAAAATCCCGGGCGTCACCACGGCCTCCGGATCGATCCCGCCGGGCGCGACGATCCGCCGCGCCTGCACGATCGCCACATCCGCCGCCATGGCCATCACGGGGCCGAAGTTCCGGGCGGTCTTGTGATAGACGATGTTCCCGTGCGTGTCCGCCGCGTGCCCCTTGATCAGCGCGAAGTCCGCGCGCAGGGCGTGCTCGAGGATGTAGTCCCGCCCGCCGAAGGTCCGCTTCTCCTTGCCCTCCGCCAGCGGCGTGCCCACCGCGGCCGGGGTGTAGAACGCCGGGATCCCCGCGCCCCCGGCGCGGATGCGCTCCGCGAGCGTCCCCTGCGGCACCAGCTCCAGCTCGCACCGGCCCGAGCGATAGAGCTCCGGAAAGACCGTCGAGTTGGCGGTGCGCGGGAAGGAGCAGATGACCTTCCTCACCCGCCCGGCCCGGAACAGCGCGGCCAGCCCCACCTCGCCGCTCCCGCAGTTGTTGCTGACGATGGTCAGCCCGCGGGCGCCCCGGTCGATCAGCGCATGGATGAGTTCGATCGGGCTTCCCGCCTCGCCGAACCCGCTCACCATGACCACCGCGCCGTCGGCGATGTCGGCGACGGCCTCGTGCACGTTGGCGAAGGTTTTGTCGATCATGCCCGCGTCGCTTCTTCGCAAACCGCCCTGTTCAGTGGCATCCGGCGCGCAGGACCGGCATGGAGGCCAGCGCGGGCGGCGCCGTCTTCACCACGCGGTTGTACGCGTACAGCCCCGCCTCGTCGAAGAGCACGCGGTCGTTGTACCCGTCGAACCACAGCGCCTCGGGGTTCCGCCCCACGATGCACACCTTGCCCGCGTCGGGCGCGGCGTGCGCGTTGCGGAGAATCTTGAAGATCACCACGCCGTTCTCCGACCCCTTGAGGCCCGGGATCGGCTCATTGGTCACCGCGGCGACCTCGGTCTTGCCCTTGTAGTGGGTGATGGAAAGCCGGGCGTGCTTCTCCACGCCCGAGAGCCCCTTCTGCGAGTTGTTGAGGATCTGCCACGCGCGCTCGATGGGGATGTTGAAGGCCTTGTACGCGACGATGTCGCGCCCGCAGAAGAAATAGTGGTTCTCCCCACCGGCCCGCTTGAACTCGCGCTGAAGGATGCGGAGGGCATCGGCGTCGTCGTTGATCCCCTTGATGATCGGCGCCTGGTTCTCGACGGTCAGCCAGCCCCGCGAAACCAGCCGCCGCATGGCCTCCCCCGTGTCCGGCACCCACTGCTTGAACCCCTGCGCATCCTCCACATAGTTCCCCTCTTCGTCCTTCTGGAGGAACTCGTCGGGATGCTCGAAGTGCACCATCATGTGGAGCCCGACCTGGGGGTAGACCTCGTGGAAGCGGTCGAGCATGCCCAGGAACGCGTCGTCGAACCGCTTGGGGTAGAACGCCATCTCCTTGGTGCCGATGCGGATCGACTCGACCCCCGCCTCCGCCAGCGCCGCCAGCCACGCGGCGATCTTGCCGTTGTTGAGGACCATCGGGTCCCCGCCCGAGAGCAGGATCTCGCGGAGCTTCTCGCGCCCGGACTCGGGGTGAACCCCGCCGTTGGCGAGGACCCGCTCGTTGTGGGACTTGATGTACGCGACGACCTCCGGGATCTGCGCCAGCCCCTTCTTGGCCACCGTGCCGTCGTGACGCTTGATCTCCTTCCGCGCGATGAGCTCCTCGCGGTAGCAGAAGCGGCAGTGCGCCGAGCACGTCGAGATGACGTACATCAGCCCCATCTCGTACTTGTGCAGCAGGCCCTCGACGGGGCTGTAGTCCATCTGGTGACCGGGGTCCTCCGACCCCGCCAGGTCCAGGGTCTCGTCCGGGCTCGCCTTGACCAGCCGCTGGAGCGAAGCGCTCCGCCGGGCCAGCTCGTAGTAGTGCCTCGTGA
>JAEYVB010000042.1 GCA_023429345.1 Planctomycetota bacterium | reverse complement strand
CGGCCTCAGGTGCCCGTGCCGGTGATGGCGGGGGTGATGCCGAAGGTGTACCAGGCGGGGGCGGAGTTCGCGAGGCGGGGGTTCCTTGAGCGAACCGCAAATGCCGCGCTGCCCGCTCCGGCGTCGCCGCCAGCTCCGGAGGCGCAGCTGGGGCTTTCGCGAGACCGGCGCTTTCGGGAAGCTGAGGGCAAAGCTGCCGGAGGGTATGAGGGAGTCAGCGCGGACGACCTTTCGCGGTACACCGCGCAGGCTCAGGCCGAGGGCGGGGATGTCGGCGAGGTGTTCCAGTACACGCTGAAGGCGCCGGTATCGATCGCGCGGCAGCAGTCCGCGATGCTGCCGATCCTGAACGCCAACACGGACGGGCGGCGGGTCAGCATCTACAACCGGCAGGACAACGCCGAGCATCCGATGCGGGGCGTCGAGATCACCAATACGACGGGCCTCCAGCTCATGCCGGGGCCCATCAGCGTCTTTGACGGGGCCGCGTACGCGGGGGATGCTCAGATCGGGCACATCACCACCGGCGACAAGCGGCTGCTGTCGTACGCCGTGGACCTCGACGTGATGGCCATCGTGAAGGATGAGCACCGCGGCACGGTGGGGAGCCTGAAGATCGTCAATGGGATCATCCACCAGACGATGAAGCAGGTGGCCAAAGCGACCTATGCCTTCGATAACAAGGACCAGAAACGCCCTCGGACTATCCTGGTCGAGCAGGCCAAGAACGAGGGATGGACGCTAGTGACGCCCGAGAAGCCGGCGGAAGAGACGCAGACGCTGTACCGCTTCGAGGTGGTGCTCGAGCCGAAGTCCTCGGGGACCATCGACGTGGTGCAGGAGCGGACGGATATCGAGCGGATCGCCGTGACCAGTTACGACCTGGGCACGCTGCTGGCGTACGCCAAGCAGGGGAAGGTCAGCAAGGCCGTGGTGGATGCGGTGCAGAAGGCCGCGGACATGCAGGCCGCGATCAACCAGACGCAGCGGTCGATGGAGCGGCTGGACCAGGAGCGGAACGCGATCTTTGAGGACCAGACGCGGGTGCGGCAGAACATGCAGGCGATCCGGCAGGACACCGACCTTTACCGCACGTACATGAACGAGTTTACGAACCAGGAGACCCGCCTGAAGGCGATCCGGGCGGAGCGGGAGGAGCTTCAGTCGCAGCTCCAGAAGCAGCAGTCGGAGCTTCAGGCGTATATCCGGGGGCTGAACGTGGAGTGATTGGGAACGAAAACTCCCGACACGCCGACCTTGCGTGGCAGGGGCCGGTGGCACAGATCAGCCCTGAAGGCCCGCTAGTTCTTCGTCCGGGATGTCGAAGTTCGCGTGGACTTTCTGGACATCGTCCAGGTCCTCAATCCCGTCGATCATCGCCAGGAGTTTCCTCGCGTCCTCGCCCCGCACCTCGGTGCGGGTGCTGGGGATCATCGTCAGCTGGGCCTCTTCGATCTTGATGCCCGCGGCCTCGATCGCGTCCTTGACGGCCTGGAAGGCGGGCACGGGCGTCAGCACGGTCCAGATGCCGTCCTCGCCCTCGGGCGCCTGGACATCGTCGGCTCCGGCCTCGACGGCGATCTCCATGAGCCGGTCCTCGGTCGCGTTCTCGCCGGCGATGACGATCTGGCCACGGGGCTCGAACAGGAAGCCGACGCATCCGGCCTGGCCGAGGTTGCCGCCGAACTTCCCCATGACAAGGCGGAGGTCGCCGACGGTGCGGGTGCGGTTGTCGGTGAGGCCCTCGATAAGGATGGCCACGCCGCCCGGGCCGTAGCCCTCGTAGCGGACCTGCTCCCAGTTGTCGCCGCCAATCTCGCCCGCGCCCTTCTTGATGGCCCGCTCGATGGTGTCGCGGGGCATGTTGGCGTAGCGGGCCTCGTCGATGGCGTAGCGCAGCGTGAGATTGCTCGCGGGGTCCGGCCCGCCCTGGCGGGCCGCGGCGATGATGGCGCGGGAGCACTTGCTCCAGAGCTTGCCGCGTTTCTTGTCAACGGCGGCCTTGCGGTGCTTGATGTTGTGCCACTTGCTGTGTCCTGCCATGCGTCGAAGTTCCTGAAGTTAGCCGGCGGTGGCCGGGCGAGCGCCGGTGGCGCCGACCTCCGGCTTGGCCGCGGGGTCCGGCACGCCGGTGGGGGGCGCGGCGGTCGGCGGCGGGGTCGGGCGGGGATTGCGGGCCTGCGGGGCGACCGGAACCCACTGGCCCGAGCCCATGAGCTGGCGCTTGGCGGCGGCGCGGGCGATAATGTCGCGGTACTCGGCGGCCGCGGCGTCCGTCGGACTGATGGCCTCCGGAGCGCCCGTGGCGGGGCGGAGCATGCGCGAGGAATAGTTCTGGGCGAGTTGCCAGTGGTGGGCGGCTTCGGCGGCCCGGCCGGCGAGCCAGAGCGCATCGCCGTAGTGATCGAGGATCGTGGGATCCTGCGAGCCGTGCTCGGTGGAGGCGGCCTCCTGAAGCAGCGACACGGCCCCCTTGCGGATGGTGCCGTCGGGTCGCTGCTCGTCGTCGAGCAGCCCCTGCTTGTAACGGAGCCACCCGAGGGAGTCGGTGATCGCGGCCTCTGCGGGGAGCGCGGCGTGGGCCCGCTCGAGGAGCTCGGCGGCACGCTCGAGGTCGACGTTGCGGTCGGCGAGCGAGTAGCCCAGGTTGTTGCAGGCCCAGGGGTGGTTGGGATCGTACTCGAGCGCGAGCTCGTACGCGGCATCGGCGGTCTCGCGGCGGCCGTTGCTCGAGTTGAAGTTGCCCAGCAGGTAGGCGGCTTCGGCCCTGATGTTGCCGGCGATCGGCGCGCCGATGATCCGCTCCAGGAGGGACTTCAGGGCGCTCCCGGGCTCTGCGGTCTCGATGAAGCTCCGGATGTCTTCCGCCGTCCCGGCCTGCGTGAGCACGCGGAAGTAATCAAAGAGGAACTCCTGCGTCGGGGAGCCGATCTCGGTTGCCGCCGCGGCCGCGAATCGGAGGGCGTCTTCCGGGCGGTCCGCGGTGAACAGCGCCCGCATCCCGCGGATATAGGCGCCCTGACCGATCTGCGGGTACTGCTGCAGGGTGAGCTTGGCCGCGGCGACGCAGTCCGCGACCGAGCGGCCCCGGGCGGTGAGCACGAGCCGGACCTCGTGGTCGTCGGGGCGGAGCGTGATCCGGCGCTCGACGAGGGCGTCGAAGAGCCAGGCGGCGACCTCCTGAGACTCGGCCTGGTTCGCGTCCACGGATTGGCGGCCGAGGGCGGCGGCGAGATCCAGCAGCAGGATCGCCTGGTCGGCGGGGAAGGTGTCGGCGGACTCAAGGGCCTCGCGGGCGATGTTGACGGCGTCGAGCGTGCGCTGCCGGTGGTGGTAGAGCTGCGCGAGTTCCATGGCCTCCGCCGGCGTGCGCTGCCGGTTCTCGAGGCGTGCGAGGGCGAGCTGATCGGCCTCAGCGCCGCGGTCCAGGTGCTCGCGGAGGAGTTTCTCCAGCAGTCGGGACAGGTCGGGGTGGCCGGTCTTCTCGACCGCTTCGCGGAGGCGGGGCTCGGCCATCTGCGGGGAGCCGGCGCCGATCTCGACGGCCGCCATCGCCATCATGTAGGCCGGCGCGAAGCCGCGGCGGTCGAGGCGGGCATCCACCCAGTCGCGGGCGCGATCGACGGCGGAGTCCTCGGCGAGGAACAACTCATCCCAGATGGAGAGGAGTAGGCGGAGCGAACTGAAGTCGCTGGGGTCGGCCTCCAGGAGGGCGAGCACCTCGCGCTCGGCGGCGGCGGGCATCGAGCGGCGGAGGAACTCGCGGGCTCGCAGCGTCCGGATCGCGCGCCCGTCCTCGTGGTTCATCCGCAGGTCGCGGACAAGCTCGTTGAAGCGGGATTGGTCCGGCCTCAGCGTGGAGTAGAGCTCCAGGAGGAGATTCAGCGGCCGTTCGTCCAGCGGATCGAGCTTGCGCGCCTCGACGAGCAGCAGTTCGGCCTCGTCGTAGCTGGCGAGCTGACCGGCAATCTCCGCCGCGAGCAGGAGATCGGCCGACCGCTGGCTCGCCGCGAGCGACTTGTCCTCGAGCACGAGCTGCACGCGTTCCCTCGCCTCGCTTGGTCGCTGGACGAGCAGGAGCGCCCGGGCATGCGCGCGTCGGCCGTCGGTGCTCTCCAGCGTCGCGAGGCGATCGATGGCGGGCTTCGCGAGGATGGGCCTGGCCGCGGCGATGGCCATCTGGACGCGTGCGAGCTCGATCGCCGGCTCGGGTGGGGGGGCGGCGATGAGGTCGAGCAGCTCCAGCCCGTGGCCGGGGTCGCCCTGTCCCGTGGCGATGTACGCCGCCACCAGGATCCCGCCACGGGCGTTGGACTTAGTCAGCAGCTCGAGCGGAACCGCGTGGCGGGAGCGGAAGAGGGCCTCGGCGATGAAGGGGGTCGCATGCGGATCGACGGCGGCCAGATGCGACGCCTCGGCGGCAGCGCCGCTGATGTCGTTGGAACTGTCCAGGAGGGCGAGGATGCCGGGGATGTCGGTCGGATCGGTGCGAAGGTGGGAGCGGAGCAGGTCACGCCGCAGATTGGGGGCGAGGACGGCCGCCTGAAGGTTGGTCAGGGAGCGGGAGAGTGTGGGCGGCAAGTGCCCCTCGTGCTCGGCGGTGAGGTCCGCCCGGTACCGGCCGATCGCGTCTCCGAGGGCAGGACCGAAGCCGCGGGCCTGGGCGAGGTGCCGCAGCATGGCGGCATCCTCCGGCACGGTGCGTCCGCCGCGTGCGGCAATTCCTTCGAGCAGGAAGATGGCCGCGGCGGCGGGGCGGCCGGCGCGGCTCGCGGCGTACACGAGGCGGGGTGTGATGCTGATGCCGTCCATCACCGGGAGCGTGGCGCAGCGGGCGTAGGCCTCGAGCGCATCGCCGTAGTCCCCGAGGCGCAGGCTGAGGTCGCCGGCCTCGCGCCAGATCTCTCCCTGCCGGCGGAAGATTGCGCCGAACTCGGAGCTGTAGCGGGTACCGGAGGAGATCTGCCTTCGGCCGGCGAAGGCGGCATCGATCGCCTGCCGCGCAGCGCGGAGGTAGCCTTCCTGGGCGAGCGCCTTGGCGAGCTGCACCTGGATGACCGGCGGGAGCAGCGGGTCGATCCGATCCGGCCCGGCGGCGAGCGCTCGGGCCAGATAGCCGGCGGCCTCGGCCGTCTCGCCGCGTTCGAGCGAGGCGCGGCCGAGGAGTTCAAGGATGCGGGGTTCTTCGACCCCGCGGTCGACGGCGTTCTGGAAGGAGCTGCGGGCCTGCGTCTGCTGACCCGTGGCGAGCTGTGCCTCGCCGAGCTCGCGCCAAGGTTCCCCGGCGGTGGGGTCAAGCTCGGTGGCGGACCGGAGGTCGTCGATGGCGCCCGCGTGGTTGCCGGCGAGAAGTTTCTCGCGGCCGCGGAGGTAGGCACGTAGGGCGGCATCGGGAGGCGCCGCGGATGGCGCGGGCACGGAGGGGCGAGCAGCCAGGGCGGCGAGCGTGCCATCCAGCGGCGTTCTGGCGCGCTCGGCCTCGGGAGAATCTGCGGCGATCGGGGTGGCCAGCTCGCTGGGGAGCGCCTCGGGCGGGGGCAAGGATTTCGATCCTGCGATCGGGTGATCGGCCTGTGCGAGCGCCGCACGGACGATGGGCCTGAAGGCC
The DNA here is from genome assembly GCA_023429345.1 of Planctomycetota bacterium. GTDB lineage: Bacteria > Planctomycetota > Phycisphaerae > Phycisphaerales > UBA1924 > JAEYVB01. The sequence continues at coordinate 4,149 of JAEYVB010000042.1, read as the reverse complement.
GGGGTCACCTTCAGCTCCGGTGGCAGACCCGGCATCGCGGTCGCGTCGGCGGTTTCCGGCGCATTGGCGTGCGGCCCTTTGGACGAAGTCGCGCAGCCCGCCGCCATGGCGAGGAGCACAGCCGTGCCCGTGCATGTCAGGATCTGCCGGCGCATGGGTTCTCCGTCAGGGCTTCGCGGTCTTTTTGGGGGAGCCGGTAGGCGTCGCTTTGGGCTTTTCCGGCCGGGCCGGTTTGGGGGGTGTCGGCTCGGGTGCGGCCTTGGCCTTTGCCGGCGCCGGCTTGGCGGCGGCGGGCTTCCGGGCCGGCCTGACGGGCGCGGGCGGCGGCCGATCGTTGAGCCAAGCCTCCAGGATCCGGTACGGCTCGCCCGCCTCCCCGGCGTGGAACGCACGCTCCAACCAGCCGGCGACCTCTTCGAAGGTGCCCTCGGGCGCTGCCTGCTCCTCCAGCAGCGAGAGATACATGCGTTCATCCACCGGGAAAGCATGCCCGCCAAAGCTGAGCAGCATCAGTCGGGCTGCGACGTACGGCGGGAGCCCATCCAGTGAATCAAGGTAAGCGCGCGCCTCGCGCTTGGGCATGGCGGGGAGGCTGCTGAGCGTAACCGTGTGCTCCCGGCGGTAAAGGTCGTTGAGCGTCGAGCGCAGGCGTTGGACGCGCTCGGGGGCACGCGGGTAGCGATCGCCGATCAGCGCGATGAGCTCGTCGGGGAGGCACACGCGCATCTCGTTGTAATCGATGACCCCGGCGTGGAGCTTTCGGGTCGCGGGCGCGGCCTTGGCGGTGCCGGCCTCCCAGGACATGAAGGAGAACACGAGCTGCCAGACCAGTGGGTCGTGACCCTCGGGGCAGGACTGAACCCCGGGGTCGCCGGTCTCCGGGTAGTCGGCCCGGAGTCTCTTGATCAGGGCCAGGAGTTTTTTGGTCGGGTCGGGGGGGCTCAAGCCGGACTCCTGAGTGGGCGGTGGGCGCTTGAGCGTAGGGCGGGGTTAGGCTTCTTCGCCGCTTTCGGGCCGGTTTTCGGCCTTTTCGGCCGCCTCGGGGGATGGCCCTTGGGCTGCTTCACGGGCTTCGCGCTCGGCGGTAGCACGGGCGATCGCGTCCAGCACGCTGGCCTGCTTTTTAAGGCTCTGGTCGAGGCGGAAGACTAGTTCGGGCATCTGCTTGACGGCGACGAGGTCGCCGACCTCGCGGCGGATATGCCGGGCCGCGGCCCGGAGGCCATGCATGGTTAGGTCCTGCCTCTCGGCGGGGAGCACGGAGACGTCGATGTAGGCGGATTTGACGTCGTCGGTGACGCGGACCTGGGTGACGGTGATCAACCCGGAGATGCGCGGGTCCGCGAGGCCGCGGTCGATCGTCTCCTGGAGGGCCTGACGGATCGTGGAGGCCATTTGCTCGGTGCGTCGGCTCATGAGCGTTCCTCGAGATCGCCGGCATCGAAGTAGTCGAGGAGCTCGCGAGCGAGACCTTCCTCGTCGAGACTCTCCCGTTCGACGGAGGCGGCGGCCTCGATCTCGTCCTGGTGGAGGATGCGGCGGGAGGTATCCCCCAGCTCGGCATCGGGGAGGACGCGGAGCTTCTCGGCGACGTGGTCGAGCACCTCGCCGACGCGTCCGCCCTCGTGGCCGACACAGGCCAGGGCCATCACGGCAACGTTGAGCTTGTCGTGGGCCCCGACCTCGGCGACGGAGACCATGTGCTCGCGGTGGAGCCGGTCCTTGACGGAGCGGACCACGCGGCGCTTGTCCTTGAGGGACTCGCTGCCGTGGACGAGGAGCTCAAACTGGAGGATGCCAAGGACCATGAGAACTCGCGAAGGCCGGAAGGGGCGGAATGACGGCTCATGTCACAGAGGTGGCGCTGCTCCGCCAGTCCTCCGCCGCGGGCCTTACAGCGTCCGCTTCACCTCCACGTTGCGGTAGCACTCGAGGATGTCGCCTTCCTTGATATCGTCGTAGCCGACGATCTTCATGCCGCACTCCATGCCGGCGCGGACCTCCTTGGCGTCGTCCTTGAAGCGCTTGAGCTGCTCGAGCTTGCGGTCGTTCTCGACCACGACATCGTTCCGCGTGACGCGGATGAGGGCGTCGCGCTGGACGACGCCGTCGGTGATGTAGCAGCCGGCGATGGCGCCCACCTTGGAGACCTTGAAGACCTTGCGCACCTCGGCGTGTCCCAGGACCTCCTGGCGGAGCTCCGGCTCGAGCATGCCCTCGGCGGCCTTCTTCAGGTCCTCGGCAATGTGGTAGATGACCTGGTAGTTGCGGATCTCGACGCCCTTGATCTCCGCGACCGAACGGGCTTTGCCCGAGGCGATGACGTTGAACCCGATGACCACCGCCTTGGAGGCGTCGGCCAGAACGACGTCGGACTCGGTGATGCCGCCGACGGCCGCGTGCAGGACGCGCACCTTAATCTCGGCCGTCGAGACCTTCTCGATCTCGTTCTTGAGGACGTCGACGGTGCCCTGCTCGGCGGCCTTGACGACGACGCGGATCTCCTTGACGTCGGCCTCGGCCATCTGGGTGAAGAGGCGGTCCAGCGTGACCTTGGGCTGGGCGAGCTGGGTCTCGCGCTCGCGGTGGCGGCGCTGCTCCGCGGCCTCCTGCGCCTTCTTGAGCGAGTCGACGACGTACACCTTGTCTCCGGCGTCCGGGACCTCGTCGAGGCCGGAGATCTGGACGGGCATGGGCGGCTGGGCCTCCTTGATGCTTCGGGCCCGGTCGTCCATGATGCCGCGGACACGCCCGAAGGCACGCCCGGCCACGATGAAGTCGCCGACCTTGAGGCTGCCGTCCTGCAGGAGCATGTTGGCGACCGCGCCGCGGCCCTCCTCCATGCGTGCCTCGATGACGGTCCCGCGGGCGGCCCCGGCGAAATCGGCCTTGAGCTCGCGGAGCTGGGCCTGGTAGTCCAGCGTTTCGAGGAGTTCCTTGATGCCCTGGCCGGTGTGGGCGGAGGTCTTGATGACTTCCGTGTCGCCGCCCCATTCGACGGGGTTGAGGCCGTGCTCGGAGAGCTGGCTGAGCGTGCGCTGGATGTTCGCCTCGGTGGCTTCGGGGCGGTCGATCTTGTTGAGAGCGACCACGATCGGGACACCCGCGGCCTTGGCGTGGCTGATCGACTCGACCGTCTGGGGCATGACGCCGCCGTCGGCCGGGGAGACCACCAGCACGATCACGTCGGTGATGTTGGCGCCGCGGGAACGCATGCCAGTGAACGCCTGGTGGCCGGGCGTATCGATGAAGACGACCTGCTTCTTCTCGCCCGCCACCTCGACCTCGGCGCGGAAGGCGCTGGTCCGCTGGGTGATGCCGCCGGCCTCGCCCGCGGCGACGTTGGCGTTGCGGATCTTGTCCAGGAGCGACGTCTTGCCGTGGTCGACGTGACCGAGGATGGTGACGACCGGGCCGCGGGGGCGGAGGTCGACCGCCTCACGCGTGCCGAACTCGGCGCTGACGGCTTCCTCGGCGGATCTGGCCGCGGTGACGTCGAGCTCGATGTCGTACTCGAACATGATCTCCTGGGCCTTCTCCGGCTCGATACCGGAGTTGATGGTGGCCATCACGCCCTGCATGAACAGCCTCTTGACGATGTCGGCGCCCTTCACGCCGGTGGCCGCGGAGAGGTCCTTGATGGTGAAGGGGGCGGCGATCTTGACCTTGCCCCCGCCGGCCTCGGCCGCGGAGAGCAGTCGCTCGCCGCCGCCGCTGGCGCCGGGGCGCTTCATGTCCTGGCGGCGCTTCTTGAGGAAGCCGCCGGCCTTGAGGAGGCGGGCTTCGCGCTCGATGAGGTCCTGCTCGCTGAACACGCTGGCGCCGCTGCCGACCCAGGTATCGGGCGTGCTGCGGCCCTTGCGGCGGTCCGGGACCGCGCTTGGGCCAGCGCCGGCCCCGCCGGGGGTGCGGCGCTTGTTGGCCCCGCCGCGGCGGGCGCGGGAGGCGTCATCGTCGCCGCCGGTGGTGGGGACGCCCGAACCGCCGCGGGGGCCGCGGGCGGTGGTGATGCCGCCTTCGCCGGGGGCAACGCGCCGCGGGCGGGGGGGCTCGATGACCTCGGGGGCCTCGACGCGGACGACCTTGGGACCGGAGAGCTTGACGGGGGCCTGCACCTGGAGCCGCGGGCCGGCGGTCACGACCTTGGGG
>JAEYVB010000456.1 GCA_023429345.1 Planctomycetota bacterium | reverse complement strand
CGCTGTCCCCGATCAGCGCATCGACGACGGAGCTCGCCATCGCCTTGGCGGTGGCCAGCTCCTCGGTGATAACCGAATCGGCCCCCGCCTCGCGGGCCACCACGGCCTGGCTCAGGTGGCTGACACGCGCCACGATCAGCAGCCCCGGGGCCATCGAGCGGGCAACGCGGCACGCCGTGGCCGTCGCCTCCGAATAGGGCGCGGCGATGACAAACGCGGCGGCTCGGTGGATGCCGGCCAGCGTCAGCGTCTCGGGGTCGGCAAGATCGCCGTGCAGGATGCTCCGGCCCAGTCTCCGCTGCCGCTCGTACGTCCCCCGGTTCAGGTCGATGACCGACACTGTGACGGGGGCCCCGGCAAGGGCATCCGCGAGCACCCGCCCGACCGGGCCGAACCCTCCGATGATGACGTGCGTCATGGCGAGCCTCCTTTCGAACGGGGTGCGGGAACCGGCAACACCGCCGGGGCCAGGAAACGTGAAGCGAAGGATTCGGCGTTTACAGGTCGAGGTCCCCCGCCCGCTCCGGCTGGTACTCGATGCCCGAAACCACGACAGCACGCGGGCCGCGGGCCCCGAGGACCGTGACCTCCTCCCCGACGCGCGCCGCGAAGAGCGCAGCTCCCAGCGGCGAGAGGACGGAGATGGCATAGCCCTTGGGGTCCTCGTGGTCCGGGTAGGCCAGGATGAAGTGCTCGATCTCGCTGTCCCGCGGGTCGAGGATACTGACCTGCGAGTTCATGGTCACGACGTCCGGCGGCACGCGGGCGGGCGGCACGGGTCGCGCTGTCTCGAGGATGCGGCGCACCTGATGCGCCGGCCCGTGCGCGACCGAGTCGGCCAGGTACGCGCCCAGCCGCTCCTTATCGAGCCTGTTGATGATGGAACGCATCCGGCTCATGACTGCTGCCCCGCCGCCTCGGGCTGGTAGACGATGCTGAGCACATCGCAGGCGCGCATCTGCCCGCCAGGAACGCGGAACTCGACGCGCTGGCCGGCGCGGCAGCCGAGCAGCGCTGCCCCCAGCGGCGCCAGCACCGAGATCTGGTCGAGCTCGGCATCGGCCGCCTCCGGGAAGACCAGCGTGACGTTCCACGTCCGGCGGCCGTCGCGGAGCCGGACCTGCGAGTTCATGGTGACCACATCGGCGGGGATCTCGGACGGCTCGACCACCGTCGCGCGGGTCAGCTCCGTTTTGAGGGCGGTGAGGTACGGCCGGTCGCGCATGTCGGAGTGCGGGCCGGAGACGAGCTCGCCCAGGCGCTGCATGTCGCCGGCGGTGATGTGGATGGTGCGGTTGTTCATGGTGCCCTCCGGCAGGTTCGGGTGAGAGAGATGTGTGGAAGGTGAGGGAAAACGGAAGAGGTCCCTGCAACGCGTCTGTCAGCGCGGATGCGTTAGGGGAAGATGCCGCGCTGGGCGTACGTCTGCTCGAGGCGGCCCAGCGCCGCGATGTACGCCGCCGTGCGCCAGTCGACATCCTTCTCGCCGGCGATCGCCTTCACCCGCTCGTAGGCGGCCAGGAGCAGCTCGCGCAGCTTGCGATCGACCTCGTCGGCCTGCCACCGGGTGCCCGAGCGGTTCTGGATCCACTCGAAATAGCTGACGATGACGCCGCCGGCGTTGCACAGGATGTCGGGGAGGATGTCGATCCCGCGCTCGCGCAGCACGCGGTCGCCCCCGGGAGTCGTCGGGCCGTTGGCCCCCTCGGCGACCAGGCGCACGTTCAGCATTCCCGCCGTCTCGGCCGTGACTTGGTCCTCCATGGCGGCGGGGATGAAGACGTCCGCATCGACGGCGAGAAACTCCTCGTGGCCGATCGACCTCGCCCCGGGGAACCCGCGGACGCCGCCGGTCTTGCGGACGTGCTCCGCGAGCGCATCGGCGTCCAGTCCCGCCTCACTCCCGGCCATGATCGCGCCCGTGACATCCTCCACGGCCCGGAGCACCGCGCCCTTGTCCTTCAGGATGCGAGCGGCCCAGGAGCCGACCTTGCCGAACCCCTGCACCGTGTAGGAGAGGTCACTCGCCCTGCACTGATGGTCCTCCGCCCAGCGAACGATCAGGTCGACCACGCCCTGCCCGGTCGCCTTCTCGCGCCCGACCGAGCCGCCGGAAGCGATCGGCTTGCCCGTGACCACCGCCGCGGCCTTGTGCCGGTCCTGCGGGGGGAGCGTGGCGGCGTAGGTGTCCACGATCCACGCCATCACCTGCGCATCGGTGTTCACGTCCGGGGCCGGGACGTCGTACTCGGGCCCGATGTTCGGGCCGAGGGCGTACACGAATCGCCGGGTCATGCGCTCAAGCTCCGCCCTGCTCAGCCGGCGCGGGTCGACCTCCACGCCCCCCTTTCCGCCGCCGAAGGAGATGTCGACCAAGGCGCACTTGAGCGTCATCCACGCGGCCAGCGCGCGGACCTCATCGATGCTCACGTCGGGGTGGTAGCGGATGCCGCCCTTGAAGGGCCCGAGCGCGTTGTTGTGCTGGACGCGGTAGCCGGTGAACATCTCCGTGCGGCCGTCGTCCATGCGCACCGGAAAGGTGACCGTGATCTCGCTCATCGGGCGGGCGAGCACCTTGCGGACGCCGGGGTCCAGCGACATGGCGTCCGCCGCGCGGGCGAGCTGCGCCTGCACGCGCTCGAAGAGTGGCTGCCGGGGGCCCTCGTGCTGGGGAAGTCCGGTCGTGATCTCGCTGGGTCCGGTTGCGATGCTCATCGGTGCTCCGTTGCCCGCCGCGCGGGCGCTTTGGGTGCGATCTGGAATCGCGAGAACCCATTGCAAGGCCCGTGCCACGCGAGCGTGGGAGGAAACCCGGCTTTCTGGGGGCGGGAAGCGGGCTCGAAGGCTTCTCGGCGCGGGGTGTTTCGCCCCGCCGGGGCGTTCGGCCTCAGCCCTTGGAACGCTCCGACTCCGCCTTGAGGCGGGCGTGCAGCGACTTTCGATCGATCCCCAGGATCTCGGCGGCCCGCGTCTTATTCCCGCCCACTCGATCGAGCACGGCGTGGATGTGCTCCATCTCCACCTCGCGCAGCGGGCGCAGCGCCACGCCTCCGCCCGGTGCCGCCGCCGTGGAGGACCGCATCACCGACGGCAGATCGCCGACATCTATCAGCCCGCCATCGCTCAGGATCACCAATCGCTGGACCACGTTCTGGAGTTCCCGCACGTTCCCCGGCCACGTGTAGCGGGCCAGGACCTCCATCGCCGCGGGCGTGATCTCCGGGGGCTCGATGCCCGCATCCGCCGCGGCCGCGGCTCGGAAGTGGCCGACCAGCGCCGCGATATCCTCGCCACGGTCGCGCAGCGGCGGGATCTCGATCGGCAGCACGTGCAACCGGAAGTAGAGGTCCTGGCGGAAGAGCCCCTTGCGGGCGAGTTCGTCCAGGTCCTTGTTCGTCGCGGCGATGATGCGGACATCCACCCCCTTCGGCTTGTCCGAGCCCACGGCCTGGACCCGGCCGTCCTGCAGTACGCGGAGAAGCTTGGCCTGCGCCATCGGGGCCAGCTCGGCGATCTCGTCGAGAAAGAGCGTCCCGCCGTCGGCGGCGGCGAAATACCCCTGCCGCGCGGTGGTCGCGCCGGTGAACGCCCCCTTCGCGTGCCCGAAGAGCTCGCTCTCGATCAGCGAGTCGGGTATCGCCGCGCAGTTCACCGCGAGGAACGGGCCTCCGGCGCGGGGGCCCCGGTAGTGGATAGCGCGTGCCACGAGTTCCTTTCCCGTTCCACTCTCCCCGTAGATGTGCACCGGCACGCCGGTGGTGGCCGCGCGCTCGATCAGCCGGTAGACGCGCTGCATCCCCTTCGAGGAGCCAATGATCCCCTCGGGCGTAGGGGCGGGCGAGGGTTCCTCCGCGCCGCGACGGAGTCGGACCTTCTCGAGCGCCCCCTTCACTGCCTGCCGCAGCTCGTCGTCGGAAAACGGCTTGGCGAGGTAATCCTCGACCCCCTCGCGCATCGCCGTGACCGCGCCTCCGATGGTCGCGAAGCCCGTCACCATGATCACGCCGGTGGAGCGCTGCTGCTGCCGTATATGCCGCACCAGCGTCAGCCCGTCGGCCTCGGGCATGCGGAAATCGGTGATCACCAGGTCGATGGGGCGGGATTCCAGCACCCGCACGGCGGCGGCCACGCTGTCGACGCTCTGAACCGCGTACCCGTCCGCCGCCAGGTTGCGCTCCATGATCTCGCGGGTGGCCGCGGAATCATCGACGATGAGGATGTGCTCCGGCGCTGGGGGGTTCACGCGGTCTCCCCGGGCGGTGTGCCGATCGGCAGTTGCACCTCGAACCGGCAGCCCTCGCCGGGCGCGGTGCGGAGACCAATACTCCCGCCGTGCCCGCTGACAATCCCCTGCACGACCGAGAGCCCCAGGCCGGTGCCTTGCCCCACATCCTTTGTGGTATAGAACGGGTCGAACGCGCGGGAGGCGGTCTCGGGCGTCATACCCGGGCCGGTGTCCTCCACCGCGAGAACGACCGCGCCATCACGGCGGCCGGTGCTCACCGTGATCGATCCTGAACCGGTGATCGCGTGGACAGCGTTGACCACAAGATTCACCAGCACCTGCCGGAGTTGAACGGGATCGGCGTCGATCTCCGGGAGGTGGGGCTCCAGCTCACGGCGGAAGCGGATGCCCGGATTCTCGCAGCCGGCCTCGAGCAGGAACATCGCGTCATCCACGACGGAGTTGAGGTTGACGCGCAGCTTGGCCGCCGGCGCCTGGCGGGCGAAGACCATCAGCTTGCGGATGATCTCGCGGGCGTGGAGCGAAGCGCGGATGATCTTCTCGAGGTCCGCCCGCACCTCCGGCGGCGCGTCGCCGTGCCGCATGGCAAGCTGCGCAAAGCCCAGCGTGTTGCCGATGGGCTCGTTCAGCTCGTGCGCCACGCCCGCCGCCAGC
>JAEYVB010000437.1 GCA_023429345.1 Planctomycetota bacterium | reverse complement strand
CCCCGGCGACGCCGCGGTGGCCGCGCCGGACCTGGCCCGCGAACTCACGGGCGACCTGCCGTGCATCGGGTGCGGGTACAACCTGCGGAGTATGTCGATCCGCGGCGTCTGCCCGGAGTGCGCGACGGCGGTCCGCGCGACCATCCTTGCCCGCATCGACCCGTACGCGGGCGTGCTGCGGCCGGTGTACTTCCCGGTGCCGACGGCGGCGGGCGTGATCGCGTGGAGCATGTTCGCCCTCCTGGCGGCGCTCCTCACCTGGTACGTGCGGGCGGTGGACGCCTACGCGGTGGTGATGGACACGCGGCTGCCGACGCAGGACGCGGCCATCACGGCGGCGTGCGTGTGCATCCTGCTCTCGGCGCTCGGGGCGACCGCCCTGGTGCGCCCGCACGCCGGGATCGCCCCGCGCCGGAGTGGAGCGGCGGCGCTCGGCGTGCTGGCGATCGTCGCCTATGCGCGGGTGTACTGGGCCATCCACGCCGAGTTCGACCCGCGGCACAGCAAACCGTACCTCAACGCGGAGGTGCTGCTCCCCTACCGCAACGGGCTCCGGATACTGGGCTCGGCGCTGATCGTGGCGGCGGTGATGCTGCTGCGACCGAACGTGCGGCTGCTGGCCTCGCGGTCGCTGGTGATGCGGATGGGCCGCGTCGACCGCCAGACGCTGGCGATCTTGGCCGTGGTAGTGCTGGGCACCGTGCTGGGGGATGTCCTGCACCTGCTCGCGTTCGGCGCCCGGCTGACGCTGTACCAGGTTCTCTACACGCTCGGGCTCTTTCTCATCGCCGTGGGGTCGATGATGCTGACCGTGGGGCTGATCGGCGTGCTCGCGGATTGCCTGCGGCTGGTCCCCGTGATCCTGCGGCCGCCGATCTCAATGAAGCAGGTGCTGGGCGGGGGGGGCGAGGCCGCCGGCGCGGGAGAGCCGCGATGACCGATGGGGAGCGAGAGCGCTTCGACCTGCTGGTCGAGGACGCGATCGAGGAACTCCCGCCCCGGGTGCGGGCGCTCCTCGACGAGGTCCCGGTCGTCGTGCTGGACGAGCCCGAGCCGGCGATGCTCCGGGACCTGGGCATCGATCCGATGGATGCCGAAGCGCTCGACGACATGTGCGGCCTTCACACCGGCACGATGCTGACCGAGCGGAGCGTCGAGCATCACGCCGACCTGCCGACGGTGGTGCACCTTTTCCGGCGCGGGATCGTCGCGCTGGCCGGCGGCTGGGACCAGGAACACGCCGAGGACCGGATCTACGAGGAAGTGCGGATCACGCTGCTCCACGAGATCGGCCACCACTTCGGACTGGACGAGGACGACCTCGCGGACCTCGGGTACGAATAGGGCTCAGAGCCCCGCGACCTTCGTGCGCAGGCTGTAGAGGTTGCCGCCCGCGGTGATGAAGAGGGTCTTGCGGTCCGCGCCGCCGAAGGCGACATTGCTGGCGCCAGCGACGGGGATGACGCCGAGCTTCTCCCCCTCCGGGGAGATGGCCCAGACGCCGCCGGGGCCGGTCGTCCAGATGTTCCCGCGTTCGTCGACCTTTAGGCCGTCGGCCGCGCCGCGCTGGCCGGGCTCCGCCTTCATGGCGATGAGGAGGCGGCCGTTCTCGAGTGTCCCGTCCGCGGCCACGTCGAACTGCCACACCTCGCGCTTGCCGTGCTCGTTGTTGTAGAGCTTGGTCTCATCCTTCGAGAACGCGAGGCCGTTGGGCAGCTGAAACTGTTTCGTCAGGAGGGTCGGTGCGCCGTCGGGGCCGATGCGGTACACGCCTGCGAAGTCCATCTCGCGATCCCGGGGGGCGAAGAAGGGCGGATCGGTGAAGTAGATCGCGCCGTCCGACCGGACGACGACATCGTTGGGGCTGTTGAGCCGCTGGCCCTCGTAGTCCGCGGCGATGACCTCGGCCTTGCCGTCGGCGATTCGGGCGATACCGCGGTCGTAGCCCGCGTTGATAAGCAGGCCCTTGCGATCGAACGTGTTGCCGTTGCCGCTCCTGGACCCGGCGAGGATCGTTCCCGCCGTCTCGGGCGTGAAAGGTTCATCGCCCGGGGCGGCCGCGTAGATCGTGTCGCCGCGAATATCGCTGAAGATCAGCTTCCCCGACCCGGCATCCCAGAGCGGCCCCTCGGTGAAGCCGAAGCCCGTCCCGATCTGCGCCGGTGTCCGCGACTCGACGAGGTCATCGAGCAGATCCGGGGCGGAGGCCTCGGGCCGGGCGGGCGGCTCCTGAGCGAGGGCGTACGCTGGCAGGGCAGCGATCGAGAGCGCGATGACGGCGGCGGGTCTGAGGTTCATCCGGGCAGGATACACGCTCAGGGATAGACCGGCGGCGGGCCGTCGGGCCGGTAGTCGTGGTCGTCCCAGCGCTTGATCTGCAGGATCTCGGCCGTGGGCACCACCCGGGCGTGCCCGTCGAGGAAGATCGCGTTGCACGAGTTGCCGTGCCGCTTGGGCGCGATCCGCTGGATGTACTGGTAGACCGTCGGCTGGGTGCCGGTCACGTTGGGCTCGTGGTGCATGTCGTAGAAGATCGCGATGCTCCAGTCCGTGCCCGTCGAGACCTGGTTTGCGAGCACCTGGTTCTTGTCGTCGGTGAAGCAGGCGAGGTAAAGCGTATCGAAGGGGCGCGGGTAGCGGCTCATCTTCGTCGGGCGCTTGGCGTAGTTGTTGATGAGCCCCGGGGCGCGGAAGGAGATGCCGTTGTTGACGTAATGGATGTTGTGACGATCGCGCTGGCGGGCCGGGTCCTTGTAGATCTCCATGCGGGCGTACTTGTCCCCCACGCCGGAGTTGGGGTCGATCGTCGGGCTGGTGTAGCTGATCCGGTCGTCCAGGTACGGCCGCAGCACGTAGGCCCACGGGGGGTCGTACTGGTACTGGCCGACGCCGGGCGGCTGCGTGAAGCCGCTCTCGCGCGGGGTGTATTCCTTCATCTCTTCGGCGTACATGACCAGGGCGAGGCCAATCTGCTTCTGGTTGGCAAGACACTTGATGGCCCACCCGGCCTTGCGGGCGCCGGCGAGCGCGGGCAGCAGGATGCTGATCAGGATCGCGATGATCGCGATGACCACGAGGAGTTCGATCAGGGTGAAGCCGCGCCCGCGGAGGGCTGGTGAGGGTGGGGTGGGCATGCCATGATCCTCTTCGGCGTGGCCGGGCTCGGGTTCCGCTCTCGAACCGGATGCCCGAGATCCGGGCCTCCGTCCGACCGACTGAATGTCGGCCGCCGGCCGGCCGCGGGCCCCGAAAAAAAGCGGGGCCGCGTACGCCCGGATGTCCCGAGCATACACGGCCCCGTCGCATGAGCACGGGCCCGGCGCGGGTGGAGCACGCCGGCCCCGGCTTCAGATCACCGGATCGGATCCCGGAGGGCATCCCGGACCCGTTTGTCCGGTCTTTGCGCTCGGCTTGGAGGAGAACTGGGAGGAGCCGGACCCCCCGGTGTTCCCGCCCTTGGAATCGCCCGTGAAGGCCCCCCCGCCGCCGGAGTAGCCGTTGCCGGCCGCATCGCGGCGTTCGGCCTTCACCTCGTCCTTGGCGATCCCGGCGACGCTGGTCGCCAGTTCCTTGGCCTTGTCGGCCACCTCGCCGCTCTGGGCCTTGTCGATGACCCGCTCCGCGACCTTCTGGCCCCGGTCGACGGCTTCCCGGCCCAGCCGGCGGGCCTTGCGGGCCAGCTCATCGCTCGTTTCGCCCATGAGCTTGTTTTCGGCCCGGGTCGTCGGCACGGCCACCCCCATGGCGAGGCCCAGGGCAAGTCCACCCGCCCCGAGGAGCAGGGGGTTGTTGTCGTAAGTGTCCCAGAACCCTTCCTGGGCCCGGTGAGCCGTGTGCCGGGCGTCTGAGGCCAGCCGCTCGGCCCGCGTCCGTGCCTCATCCGCGAACTCGCTGACCCGTTCACGGGCGATGCTCCCGTACTCGGTCGCACGGTCCCGCACCTCGCCGGCCATGCCGGAGGCGCGGTCGGTGAGAGAACTCGCCCGGTCGCGGATGCGGTCCTTGACCTCGTGAGCCCGCTCACCGATACGCTCGCCGATGCCCGGGCCCGAGGAGCCGCCACGACGCTCCCAGTACTGGGCGCCCGGAGCGAGCCAATCCCGGTCGCGGCCGCGGCCGATCTCGTCGGGCCGGCCCACCGGTACCGGCACGTACTGCACCGACTGCTGGTTCTTTCTCTTGTTGCGGTCCACCATCATCCACGCGACACCGGCCCCGATCAGGGCGAGCGGGACGCCGCGGCCACGGACCCGGTCCTTGACCTTGTGCTTCCCCTGCTCCATCAGGTGCTGCAGCGTGAGGCGAGACTGGAGCTCGCAGACGGTGGCGTCCAGTTCGCGACGGGTCCGGTCGATCTCGGCGCGGATCCGTTCGGGGTCGTCGCTCTCGACGGCGGAGTACCCGCGCCCCGGAGCCGGGGAGGCGTACTCCTCCCGGTCGAAACGACGCCCACTCATTTCATTTTCTCTTGCATCCATTCCTTGGTCTCCCGGAGCGAGTCTGCCGTCATCCTGGGCGTCAGACGCGTCTGCTTGAGGTTTACGATCCCGCGATTGATCAGCGCGTACCCGACGCCGGCCAGGATCCCGCCCACGATGAGGGGCGCGAGCCAGAGGCTGATCGTCGGGGCCATGTCGAGCACCGCGGTGAAGAAGACAAAGAGTCCGGCGGCGGCCGCCCCGCAGAGCGTGAGCACACCGGCGTACGCCACAGCGCCGCCGATGCCGATCGACGTCGCCTGGGTTGTGACCCGGTCGACTTTCTGGCTCATCTCCGCCTTGGCGAGCTGCACCTCCTGCTGGAGGAGCGTCCGGCTCTCCTCGGCGAGCTCACGGAAGAGCTCGCCCATCGAGCGGTCATCACGGATCCGGCCGCCGTAGGCGGTGGGTGTCATGGTGTCGTATTCGTGCGGAACTTCCTGCATGGGCGTGCCTCCTCAGGTGGAGCCGGACGGGCGCGGGCCGCCGGTTCCCTTGTTGTCGCCGTAGCCGGACTTCCCGGCGGACCCGGGGGTGCCCGGGTTGCTGCCGGATGTTCCGTACCCCGTGCCCCCGGTGCCGCCCGAGGTGCTGAAGCCGGAGCCGCTCCTGGATGCCGGCCCCGTTCCCAGCCCCGAACTGCCGGTGGAGGTGCCGTAGCCGGTGCCGCCCGAGAGGCCGCCCGTGCCCTGCGACCCCGTCGCCGACCCGTAGCCCGTGGCGCTGGTGCCGGTCGCGGCCGCGGACGCGTAGCCGCGGTTGAGCCGGCCGGTGCTGAAGTTGTCGGAGTAGTCCTCGTCGCGCGTGTCGTCGAGGTCGTACCGCCGATCGAAGCTGCGCCGCGGCTCATGGCTGCGGAGGAAGCGGCCCAGGAGCAAGCCGGCGATGATGGCGCCGCCGAGGAACAGTTCCGGCCGGCGCCGGGCGAAGCGCTGCACGCCCATGAGCATCTCGTTGGGGTCGGCATCACGAACGAAGTCGCCGAGGCTCTCGATCTGGTCCGCGGCCATCGAGGCGTAGCGGCCGATGCCCGAATCACGATCCTCGAGCTTGCCGGCGGCCTCGCGGAGAGCCCCGCCCATCGCGCTGATCTCGCTGGCGATGCGCCCCTTGCCCTGCTCGACGCCCTCGTTGACCTTCCCCTGAACTTCGTGGAGCATGCCCGACCCCCGCTGCATCGCGCGGTCGCGGAGATTGCCGGAATCGCCGTGGTCCTCCGACCGGTCTATCGCCGATCCCAGTCGGTTGCCGCCGGAGAAATCGCGAGACGAATCGCCGGCGGAGCCGCTCTGGCTGATGCTCTTGCTGCCCGCGGCCGGGCCGGGCTGCGACGTCGGGCTCCATCCCGATGTGCCGCCCGTGCCGCCGGACCCGGAACCTCTGGTCCCTCCCGGGTTTTTGTTTTTGTCCTGATCCATGGAACCCTCCTCACGCGACCGGCCCTGAGGCCCGGGCGCGGAATAAAGAAGTCGAAAGCCCCCGGCGGGCCGACCGTGGCCCGCCGGCCATCCGGTGCTTAGAGCGCTGTCTCGTCGTCCGCGAGATCCGTCCGGTCCTGGTCGGCGTCCTGTCCGGCGAACTGGCCGAACTTTTCGCCCTTGCGGTCCGCGTCGCGGACGCCGGTGGTCTCCCTCTGATCGGCGCCCTTGGCCTGCTGCTGGCCGCCCGAGGAGCCGGGCTTGTTCCCGGTCTGCCCGAGGTTCTCCTGGTCCGGCATCCTGCGGCTCTGCTTGTTCTGATCGCCCTGATTGTCTCTGCGGTTCTCGGCCATGGACCGTGCCCTCCGTGTGTGTTTGAACTTTGTGTCCAGACAACACTTGACGGGACGGCTGTAAGCACGCTGAAAAGGGGCTGAAAACCGGGTCACCGGCTGATGCAGGTCCGGCTCACCCGGTGTATCTGCGCAGAAGACCGGCTCGACGCCGGGGCGGCTCGAAGAATTGGCACGCGACTCTCAGGCTCAGAGCTTCAGACCCGCACCATGCTGACGAACTGCTCGTAGCGGTCCGACAGTTCCTGCTTGGTCAGGCGGGTGAGCCGCTCGAGGCTGAACTCCTCGATCGCGAAGCTGGCCACGACGGTCCCGTGGGCGAGCGCTCGCCGCAGCGTCGCCATGCTGGGGGTGGAGCCGTCGGCGTGGCTCGCGGCCAGATGGCCCATCAGCCCGCCGGCGAAGCTGTCGCCGGCCCCGGTCGGGTCCACCACGGTTTCGGTGGGGTACGCCGGCAGGGCGGAGATGCCCTCCCGGTGGACGAGGATGCACCCGTGCTCACCCTTCTTGACGACCACGAAGTGCGGCCCCATGTCCAGGATGTGCCGGGCGGCCGCGACCGTGTTGGATCTCCCGGTCAGGAGCTCGGCCTCGTCGTAGTTGAGCACGAGCCCGTGCACCCGGGCGAGGAGCCTGCCAAGGTCCTCCCGCGCGGTGTTGATCCAGAGGTCCATCGTGTCGGCAACCGCGAGCGACTGCTTCGGGAGCGACTCGAGCATCTGGAGCTGCACGCCGGGGTGCGTGTTGGCCAGGAACACGAAGCGGCTGTCGCGGTAGAACTCGGGGATCACCGGCGGCGGCTCGAGCAGCACGCCGAGCTCGGTGAACAGCGTCTCGCGCGAGTTCATGTTGGCGAGGTACTTGCCGCCCCATGCGAAGGTCTGCGAGTTCGGCCGCACCTCCAGCCCGCGGGTGTCGATCTCGCGGAACGCGGTCAGCGCTTCGCGGAACGGCGCCGGGAAATCCCCCCCCACCGCGGCCACGATCCGCACCGGCGCGTAGAACGACGCCGCGGCCGCGAAGTAGGTGCAACTGCCCCCCAGCACCTTCTCGCGGTGGCCGTGGGGCGTGTAGATGG
>JAEYVB010000327.1 GCA_023429345.1 Planctomycetota bacterium | reverse complement strand
ACCCCGACCCAGGCCCCGGAGCACCTCCATGACCACCCTCCCATCGTCTACCACCCCTCCGATCCCCGTGGCCTCGCCCGCCATCAACCGCCGCTTTATCAAGGACCTCCGCGGGTCCGAGCGGGTCTCGGGGGCGTTCTCAATCGCTAACGCCCAGCTCGGCCGCACGCGGCAGGACAAGCCCTACCTCCGCTGCCTCATCGGGGACAAGACCGGCGATATGCCCGGCCGGATGTGGACCATCGAGGAGTCGGTCTTCAGCCGTCTGCCCGTAGATGGATTCGTCTGGCTCGAGGGAGAGACGCAGCCCTACCAGGGCGAGTTGCAGATGATCATCCACTCGATCGAGCCGCTCGACCCCACGCCGGCCCAGCTCGACGAGCTGCTGCCCACGGCCAAGCGGCCGATCCCGGAGATGTTCGCCGAGCTTAAGGGGCTCCTGGCCACCCTCCAGCACCCCGCGATGCGGGCGCTCGCCGACGCCTTCCTCGAAGATGACATGCTGATGTGCGCCTTCCAGCGCTGCCCCGCGGCCAAGAGCATGCACCACGCCTACATCGGCGGGCTGCTGGAGCACACGCTCAACCTCGTGAACCTTGCCAACGTCGTCTGCCCGCTGTACCCCAAGATCAGCCGCGACCTGGTGATGGTCGGCCTGTTCCTTCACGACATCGGCAAGACCCGCGAACTCTCCTTCGACAAGGCCTTCAGCTACACGGACCGGGGCGAGCTGGTCGGCCACATCGTGGAGGGCGCGATGATGCTGCGTGACAAGCTGCACACCCTCATCCGCGAGAAGGGCGTGCGGCTCCCCAAGGGGGCGAGCGTGTGCCTGGAGCACATCATCCTCAGCCACCACGGCATCCCCGAGTTCGGCGCGGCCAAGATCCCTGCCACCCCCGAAGCCATCCTCGTCAGCATCCTCGACAACCTCGACGCCAAGACGACCATGGCCCTCGCCGCGGCCCGCCCCGACCACGCCCTGCCGGACTTGAACGGCAACTTCACAGAGCGGCAATGGGGTCTGGATACCAAGCTGTACCGCCCCGACCCGCTGGCTTGATCAGGCGAGACCCCGCGACCGAGCGGGGACCTCCTACCGGCCGGCCTTGAAAAAGGCCCTCAACGAGTCGTAGATATCGTCGCGGCTGTCCACCTTTGTGGTGACCAGCTTGGGACCGTCCTTGTCCGCCAGCCCGCGGGGGAACGCCTCGCGCAGGACGTTCAGGAAGGATCCGCTCCCGTACGCGCTCGTCACCTGGCAGTAGCCGAACTGGTTGCAGACCGGCAGCAGGTGCTGGTCCAGCAGCTTCACGCACAGGCGGTTGTCCGCCTCGCTGGAGTTGTCGCCGTCGGAGAAGTGGAAGAGGTAGATATTCCACTGCGAGGGGTCGTAGTGCGCCTTGAGCAGCTCCTCGCAGCACGCAAAGGCAGACGAGATCCGCGTCCCCCCATCCTCGCGGATATTGAAGAAGGTCTTCTTGTCGACTTCCGCCGCCCGGACATCGTGGACGATGTAGCGGCTCTCGATCCCCTTGTAGTTCCGTCGCAGCCAGGTATCGATCCAGAAGGCCTCCAGCCGGACCAGTTCTTTCTGCTCGTCGCCCATCGAGCCCGAAACGTCCATCATGTACACGATCGCCGCATTGCTCTGCGGTTTTTTGACCTCGTTCCAGGAGCGGAAGCGGAGGTCCTCTCGGATCGGGATGATGATCGGATTGTCCGGGTCGTACATCCCCATCGCGAGCTGGCGGCGCAGCGCCTGGCGGTAGGTCCTCTTGAAGTGCCGCAGCGAGTTGGGCCCGACCGGGCGGATCCCCGTGTACTTGTCCTTGATCGTGGTGATCCGGTGCTCGCCCTTGGGCTCGATCCGCGGCAGCTGCAGTTCTTCGGCGAGGATGTCCGCGAGCTCCTCCATCGAGACATCGACCTCGAGGATGTGCTTTCCCTCCTGCTCGCCGCCCTGCCCTTTGTTCCCGACGCCCTCGCCCTCGCCCCCCTCGCCCATGCCGACGCCACCGGCGTTGTCGCCGTATCGGAAGGTCGGTATATCGATGTCGTGGACGGGGATCGAAACGAACCGCTTCCCCTCCTTGCCGATCAGCTCCCCGCGGCTGAGAAACCGCCGCAGGTCCTTGCGGATCCGCCCCCGGATAATCTGCCGGAAGCGCTGGTGGTCTTGTTCGATCTTGCTGACCATCCTGGCTCCACCCGCGGCGGCCGTGCCGCTGCATATTGGTACGTCAGAATGGATCGGCCGGATCGGCCGGGCGCAATAGGTGAACCCCGCCTCACCGAGCAAGGATTCATGGTCCACCGCGGGTTATCCGGTAGTACTGCGGCCAGGACGCCCCATTTCCCATGGGCGTCGCGCGGGTCAAGCGTCGCCCGCTGGGGGCCGCCGGCATCTCCAAGACGTCACGGCAACCCTGGCGGCACGCTCGCAGAAGGCCATGGCTGCCTCAGGAGATCTCAACGATCTCGTACCGTTTGGTTCCCTTCGGGGCGCTGAATCGAATGGTCTCCCCCAGCCGCGCCTTCATCAGTGCCTCGCCCATCGGGCTGTTGGCGGTGACCTCGTCGTACTCATCGGGCGGATCGTCGGACATCTCGCCGACCAGCCGCACGGTGTCAACCTTCCCTGTGTCGAGGTCCTTGACCTTCACCGTATTGCCCAGGAACACGACATCCGCTCCCCCGGCCCCCGCCTCCACGACCTGGGCACTCGCCAGCCGCGCCTCCAGCCGCCGAATCTCGGCTTCTTCCATGCCCTGCTGTTCGCGGGCGGCGTGGTAGTCGCCGTTCTCTTTCAGATCGCCGAGCGCCCTCGCCTCCGCGATGCGTGTGGACATCACCGGACGGTTCGCCTTCAGGGCCGACAGCCTGGCCTCCAGCTTCTCGCGTTCGCCCTGGGTGATGATCTCCATATCCGGCTCCTTCCAATACGGCAGAAGAAAAACCCGGCCTTGTCGGGCCGGGAAGCGGTTACGTTCGTCGCCGGTAATCTAGGCCCCCGCCGCCCCAGCCGCCACCCCAGCACCCCGCCGGCTCAGGCCCGCGGCCCAGACCCAGAGCGGGCCCGCCGCCGCGGCCGTAGCCAAGATCATCCACCAATGAAGGGGCCTCACCGCCGCGGTGACGCCCGACCAGCCCCGGTCACGTGTGATCTCGGCGACCGCGGTCACCGGCGAAAGCATCCACCACCACCGCACATCGGCATCACCGGGCGTGAGGATCGGAATGCAGGCCGGGAGGGTCGCTCCCGCCGCGACCGCGGCCATCCACCCGGACCTCCGGAGGAGCTCCCCTTGGGACCTCGGCTCCTGGTCGCCGTTCGGTTCTGTTGCGTACGCCAGCGCTATCACCCCGCCCACGACC
>JAEYVB010000086.1 GCA_023429345.1 Planctomycetota bacterium | reverse complement strand
CGCGCCGCCGCTATGGACGCTCGGGCGCGATCAGCCTGTTATCCCCGGGGTACCTTTTATCCGTTGAGCTACGACCCTTCCACACGGGATCGCAGGATCACTAGAGCCCTCTTTCGAGACTGCTCGACATGTCTGTCTCGCAGTAAAGCCGGCTTATGCTCTTGCACTCGACACGCGGTTTCCATCCGCGCTGAGCCGACCTTTGCACTCCTCCGTTACTCTTTTGGAGGAGACCGCCCCAGTCAAACTGCCCGACACCAACTGTTCCTCGTCCGGATGACGGAAATCGAGGTTAGGCCACAAACTTGCACAGGGTGGTATTTCACATTGCGGCTCTGTCCCGGCCGGAACCGGGACTTCAAAGCCTCCCACCTATGCTACGCAGCGCAGGCTCGTGGCCAATAGGAGCCTGCAGTAAAGGTCCACGGGGTCTTTCCGTCTTGCTGCGGGTAGACGGCATCTTCACCGCCACTACTATTTCACCGAGTCGGTCGTGGAGACAGGGATCCAGTGATTACGCTATTCATGCGCGTCGGAACTTACCCGACAAGGAACTTCGCTACCTTAGGACCGTCATAGTTACGGCCGCCATTGACCGGTGCTTAGGTCGAGAGCTTCGCCTTGCGGCTGACCCCCTTCCATGACATTCCGGCATTGGGCAAGCGTCACACTGTATACGTCGGCTTGCGCCTTAGCACAGTGCTGTGTTTTTGATAAACAGTTCCCAGATCCTTTTCTCTGCGGCCTGCCTTGCGGCGAGGCCCCCCTTCTTGCGAACGTACGGGGTCAAATTGCCTAGTTCCTTCACGACCGTTCTCTCGAGCGCCTGAGGTTATTCACCACGCCCACCTGTGTCAGTTTTGGTACGAGCCTCGCTTTGCCCCCGTCGCTTTTCTAGGGACTCCCTCCCCACGCATCGGCCATAAAGGCCTGGGCATCTGGCAGCCCCGCGTGGCTTGGAAATCCGCACGACGGTTTGATCTCTGCGAGGGTGCAGGAATATTAACCTGCTATCCATCGACTACGCCTTTCGGCCTCGCCTTAGGTCCCGACTAACCCTGGGCGGATTTACCTTCCCCAGGAAACCTTGGGCTTTCGGCGGGCAGGATTCTCACCTGCCTTATCGTTACTCAAGCCGGCATATTCACTTCCTGGCGCTCCACGGTCCGTTTCCGAACCGCTTCACTGCCGCCAGGAACGCTCTCCTACCGCTCTCTTTCGAGAGCCCACAGCTTCGGCTCCCTGCTTATTCCCGATCATTATCGGCGCCAGAGTCCTCGACCAGTGAGCTATTACGCACTCTTTAAATGATGGCTGCTTCTAAGCCAACATCCTGGCTGTCATTGCACTCTGACTTCCTTTCGAACTTAGCAGAGATTTGGGACCTTAGCTGGTGGTCTGGATTGTTCTCCTTTTGACGACGGATATTGTCACTCGCCGTCTATCTCCCAGGGCAAAGACTTTGGTATTCGGAGTTTGGTTGAAGGCGGTAGCCGGGTAGGCCCCGACCCTCATCCAGTCGCTCTACCCCCAAAGTTTGATCCCTGAGGCTAACCCTAAAGTTATTTCGGAGAGAACGAGCTATCTCCCAGTTTGATTACACTTTGAGTCCTCCCGTCAGCTCATCGCAGACCTTTTCAACGGTCACGCGTTCGGCCCTCCAGGCGGCATTACCCGCCCTTCAGCCTGGCCAACGGTAGATCACAAGGTTTCGCGTCTAGTCCGTACGACTTAGCGCCCGTTTCAGACTCGCTTTCGCTCCGCCTCCGGCCCGGTAGGCCTTAGGCTCGCCGTACAGACTAACTCGCCGGCTCATTATGCAAAAAGCACGCGGTCATCCCGTAGGACTCCCACCGCTTGTAAGCACATGGTTTCAGGTACTCTTTCACTCCGCTCGTCGCGGTGCTTGTCATCGTTCAGTCGCCTTACTGATTCGCTATCGGTCGTCGAGGAGTATTTAGCCTTGGAGGGTGGCCCCCCCATGTTCAACCCGGGTTCCACGAGCCCGAGCCTACTCGAGGGCTTAGATCAAGCTTCGGTTACAGGGCTGTCACCTGCTGTGGCGCACCTTTCCAGGTGCTTCACTCGTCGCCTGATCCATCCGCGTTCGCTCGCCGCTACTGACGGAATCGCTGTTGCTTTCTTTTCCTGTGCATACTTAGATGTTTCAGTTCTGCACGTTCGCTCCACAACCCCTATACATTCAGGGTTGGGTATCCCCAAAGGGATGGGTTGCCCCATTCGGACATCCACAGATCGCAGCTTGTTTACCAGCTCCCTGTGGCTTTTCGCAGGTTACCGCGTCCTTCTTCGCCTCTCGACGCCAAGACATCCACCATGTGCCCTTATGGCCTGGTCGCACCAACCGGACGCCGCGATTCCTCTCCGGGTCGCCCCTTCGAGTCCTCCCGGCCTGCACGGCATGACAATGGACCGTGCGGCTGTTTGTTTGCGACAGGCACCAACTACTAACCTATGAGCACTCGCTTACATTTTACTTCGGTGTGTTTGCAACACGATTGCGGGCACCTATGGATTACTTCCCGCAATCGGATTCCACTCCTTCCTGCGCCACGCGGTGGAGACCGCGCGGCCCGGAGTGGAAAAGACGTCGCTTCGTATCCAGTTGTCAAAGATAGCCGCCGGGGGTGAGATCGCTCCTGATCCCGGCTTTCCGCGGCCTGGAACTCCGCCTCGCGGCTCGGTTCTGTTCGGCGTTGGTTCTTGCTCCTCGCGGGATTTGGGTTCCGCGATTCGCAGGGGGAGTCTAGTCACGACCCCCCGAGGGTCAAGTTGGGTTCAAGATTTTCTCAGCCGCGACTTCAGGCCATTTTTGCCGGAGCCCGCTTTCTGACCTGCGGAGGCGGATTCAGCCGCCGCCCGACCCGCCGCCCGGGGTACCGCCGCTGGGCTGCGGCGTGCGATCCTCCCGCTGGCCCGGGATATTCCGGTCCGGACGCTGCCGCGGCTCTTCCACCGGGCGCAGGACCGGCTGGCCTTGGTTCTCGCCGGCCTTGGCCGAGGTGGACACCAGCTGGTACATCCCCGCGGGGTCCTGACGGGGCTGGAGGCGGATGAGCGAGCCGTCCCGGCCGCGGAGGATGGCCACGACCGAGCCATCGCCCGGGATCCGGGCCACATCCAGGAGGATCACGTCCTCGCTGGCGATCAGCGGCTTATCCCAGGGGGTGGCGTTGGCGGGGAGTTCGCCGGCGGGGGCTGGGGCGTTCGGGTCGGGACCGCCGCCCGGGATCGCGGTCGGGGTGCCGCCCTTTCCGCCGGGCGTCACAGGGGCCGGGGCGGGGGTGGGGAGCGCCGGCTGCTGGCCGGGGCTGGGCTGGGTGACGTCGTAGATCAGGAGCTTCCCGGCATCGGGCAGCTTGGCCTGGGCCACCAGCATGTCGCCCGGCTCCATGCCGACCGAGCCCTTGCGGTAGAAGCCGTAGAAGAACTCGTACACCTCAGCGGTGACGCGGGCAGCACCCAGCATGCTCGGCTCGGAGGCGCTCGTAATGAAGTAGTAGCGGTCCGCGGGGACGGCGACGGGGGGCGTCCATTCGGAAGCCTCGCTCCAGAGCTCGGGCTTGGCGGCGAGTTCCTTTTGGTCCTCGACCAGGGCCGCGGCGCGGCCGAATGCGGGGTTGTTGATCGCGAACTTCACGCGGTAGCGGTAGGTCTTGCCGGGCTCGGCGGTGAGGTCGTGCGTCCAGAGACGGACGGCCGCATCCTCCATCAGCCGCAACTGCTGCTGCTGCTGGGACCCCTGGCCCGGGGCTTCGGGCTCGCTGGCGAGCGGGTTGCCGTGCTCATCGCGACCGACGGCCGCGAGTTCGCCCACGAGCTGCTCGATCTTCTTGTCGCGGGCCTCGATCGCCCCCTGGAGGCTCTGCACGCGGGCGTTGTTCGTGGTCTGCGTCGGCTGACGTGGCGCCGGGGCGACCGCCCCGCCGGCGCTGCCCTTGCCGCCGCCGGTATTGCCCGGCGCGGGCTGGCGCGGGGCGGGCGTGGCCCCGGCCTCTTCCAGCTGCAGCTGCGAGCGGCTGTTCAGGTCGCGCAGGCTGCGGATCTGACGCACCTTGTTGCTGATCTGCACCTCATCGACGGGGACCTTGGCCGCGGCCTCGGACGGCGGGAGCCACTCGGGCCCGGCGATGGTGCGGTAGAAGCTGGGCTGGAGGATGTCCTGCTGACCGCCCATGGTGATCTCGGCGACGAGATCGGAGACGGTGCCCATCCCGTCCTTCAGCTTGGCGGCCTCGACCAGGCCGTCGAAGCGGCCGGGGGGCGGGGGGACTTCGGTGAGGTTGCTCCAGGTCCCGGGCTCGACCATCTCCTCGCGCTCGAGGCGGACACCGAGGATGGCGGTGCGGTCGTTGCCCCACCAGACGCTGGGGATCGCGTTCTCGCCGCCCTGCTGGAGCGCGGAACGGATGGCGGTGCCGTCGAGCCGCGCCTCGACCGAGACGACCGCCTTATCCATCGGCTGCTCGGCGGGGAGGTACGACTTCAGCTCCGGGATCACCACCGGCTCGGTGGGGTCGAAGGTGACGAGGTACGCCTGGGCCGCGGCCGGGACGGGCGCCGGGATTGGAACGACGGCGATCTGCCGCGCGCTCATCGAGGACTCGCTGTCGATGACGCCCTCGAGCATCATCGGCGGGCCGAGGGCGCTGGCGAGGGACTTGGCGGGCGTGACCGAGCCCTGGAGTTGCCGGCGGAAGGCCTCCGCGACGGTGACCTCCGGGACCGGCGGCAACTCGACGTCGGTGCGGTCGATCTGCGCTTTGAGCAACAGCGCCTTCTGCTCCGCGGGCTCGAAGGCCTTGCCGGGGGAGAGCTCCTGCCCGCCCACCGTGACCTTGTTGGTGGTGAGGAGGAACTGGGCCGCGACGACCACCAGGAAAATGCCGGAGACGGTGACGAGCACGATCTGCTCGACATGCTGTTCCAGCGGGCTGATTCCCTTGAGTTTCATGACAGGTCCTTGGAAAGCTCTTGGCGAGGCGGAATCATCGGGACGGGGTCAGAAGGGGTCGCCGCCCGAGTCTTTGGGCTGCGGACGCTTGGTGGACTTCTTTTTCGCCTTGCCGCCCTTGGCGGGCGCGGGCGTAACGACGGGGGCGGACGGCACCTCGGCGCTGACAGCGCCGACCATCCCCATGTTCGGATCGGCGGCGGGAGCGGCGTTGGTGATCACGTCCCTGATCTGCTGGGGCATCAGCGCGACCGTCCAACTGCGGAGGAGCACCATCTCGACGGGGATCCGCACGCGGACGACGTGCTCGGTGCCGTAGTAGTACCCCTCCTCCAGGTCAGCCCACTCGTCGATATCCTCGATGGCGAGGCCGGTGACGGTCATCAGGTTGGTCCGCGCGATGGCGTCCATCAGCTCCGGGATGCGGGCGGAGGCGACGATGAGCGTCAGCTCGCCGGCACGGAGGTCGTAGAGGCCGTTGCCGCCGCCCGACTGCCGGCCGGTGATGCTCGGAGGAGTGGAGGGCATCGCGCCGCCGCCGCCGAACGCGCTGGGGTCCGAGGGCGGGGTAAAGCTGAAGGGGATGAGGGTGATGCGCTCGATCCGCTTGACCACCGAATCGGGCACGTTGGTCCGCCGGCCGTTGCGCGTGTTGGCCGCGGCGACGGCGTTGATCATGTCCTCGATCGCCCAGTAGTCCCACTGCCACTTGAAGCAGGTGTTGACGTCGGGCTGCTGGTCGGGCATGACGCGGGGGACATCCGGGGGGAGGACGTCGGGCGTCGCGTAGACCGAGATCGTGTTCGCGTGCTGCTTGTACGCGCCGAGGCGGCGGCCGACGAGCTCCTTCACGAGGGCGTCCTGCTCCTCGGCGCTGAGCTGCTCGCGCCCGGTGTCGGAGCGGACTTTCTCCATCGCCATCTGGCGGATCTCGGAGAGGCTGGTGGCGAGCTGCGTGTGGTCGGCGGGGCCGCCGGCGCCGATCTTCTTCAGGAGCACCTCGTACGCGGATGGCCGGCCCTGGGCGCCGATCATGACGTTGGCCATCTCCAGCGTCTTGATCTGGTTGGCGGGGGAGGGGAAGACGCCCTCGACCAGCGGCTCCTTCTTGTTGGCCTCCTCGGCGATGTTGACCACCTGGCCGATCTGCTTCTCGAGCTCGGTCTTCTTCTCGCGGAAGTAGCGGGTGAGCTGCTCGTTGGGGGCGTCGGCCTCCACCGTCACGGGCGCGCCGCCGGGCGTGGCGGGCGGGAGGGAGTAGCTGACCCGGAGGCCGTTCAGGTTGTTCAGCGCCGAGGTGGCGGCGTCCTGGCGCGACTTCTTGATCTTGCCATTCCAGTAGGCGCTGCCGATAAAGGCCAGCGGCAGGATCAGGATGATCACCAGGGTCAGGATCACGATGGCCGTGTTGGCCTTCATCCATGCGAGGACGGGCTTCACTGCGTGCCTCCCTCAGGCTGCGCCTGCTGCGGGGGAAGGATGACCGCTTCCCACGTGACCGTGAGGATGGTGGTCTTCAGGTTCGGGTCTTCGACCGGGGCGCCGGGCAGCTTTGCCATCTGGCGCACCTCTTCGAGATTCGCGGTGGGCGATGCCGCGCCGGGATTGCCGCCGCCGGGCCCCGTGATCTGCGGCTGCGGCTGCGGGATATTGAACTGGCTCGGACCGGAGAACGGCGACGGCGCCACGCCCCGGGGGCCCCGCGGGGTTATGCCCCCGCCCTCCACCATCCCGCCCCCATCGCCCCCACCGCCGGGGCCGCCCATGATCATCGGGGTGTCCGGGCCGCGGCCGGCGAGGCCGGAGCCGGCGCCGCCCGCCGGAGAATCGACGGCGAGGGTGCGGGTCTTCTGCGTCTGCACGATCTTGTAGGGCACACCGTCGCGAGTCGCGTTCTCTTTCAGCCATGCATCCACGACGTCGATGGCGAACCGCAGGGGGTTCTCTTCGTTGGTCCGGGCCTCCATGGTGATCAGGATCCGCGGCTGGGCGGAAAGGTCCTGCTCGCCGGGCGCTGCCATCGGGTCGGGCATCGGCTGCATGGGCATGCCGGTGTTGGGGTCCGTCTGGCCGCCGCCGGGCCTGAACTCGGTGTTCAGCCGCGTGACGACCAGTGCGGGGCGCTCCTTCTCGGCGACCTTCTCCTGGGCGTAGGCGACGAGCTGCCCGACATCGTTGACGATGTGGGGGTAGATGTGGCGGTTCTCGGTGAGCTTGAGGACCTCTCCCGCGGTGGCGTTCTCGACGACGCCGGAGGTCACATCCGAGGCGTCGGCCTTCAGGGTGTTGCCCTGCTGCAGCACCTGGTTGACGATCGCGGGCGGCGGGTTGTTGGCGACCTCGGTGTCGTCGAGGAAGGGGCGGATGAACATGGCCGCGCCCGCGGCGACGGCGATGCCGGCGGCGACGCCGAACCACTTCACCTTGCGCTTCCACATGGCGTCGCGGATGACGGCGACGGGCATGAGGTTGGCCTCGAGGGTGGACATGCCCAGGCCCTGAAGGGCCAGCCCGTAGGCGGTCGCGAGGGCCAGCGTCTGGGCCTGGAACTCGCCGGCGCGGGGGCCGTCGATCGAGATCTGCTTGAACTGCTCCATGCGGAACACGTCCATGCCGATCTGCTGCTTGAGGTACTTGCGGAGGCCGGGGAGGCGGAAGGTCGAGCCCAGGCCGATGAGCCGCTCGAGCTTGGCCTCTTTGTGCAGGCTCTGGTAGTAGCCGATGGAGCGTTGGACATCCTGGGCGAGGTCGCCGAAGACAGGGCGCATCGCCTGGAAGATGTGTCGGGCGTGCTTGCTGCTCTCGGCCTCGCGCTTCAGCTTCTCCGCCTTGGGGTAGCTGAGCTGGAAGGCGTTGACCAGGGCCTCGGTGAAGTGGTGCCCGCCGATCGGGAAGGTGCGGATCCAGACCCGGCCGGACTCGGCGATGACCAGGTCCGTCGAGGTTGTGCCGATGTCGAGGACGATGGTCCCCGGGGTCTTCTCCGTGAAGGCCAGGTCGAAAGCCATCGCGTTGTAGGCGGCGACGGGGGAGAGGGTCACGTAGTCGGGAACAATCCCCACATCCTGGTAGAGCGCCAGCCGCTCCAGGATCCGGTCGCGGGTGATGGCGAAGATGCCGACCTCGACATCGGGCGAGTCCGGGGCCTTGAAGGTCTGGTAGTCCCACTCGACCTGCTCGATCGGGAAGGGGATCTGCTGCACCGCCTCGAACTTGACGATGTCGGGCACCTTTTTGGGCTCGACCGGCGGCAGCTTGGCGAAGCGGGCAAAGGC
>JAEYVB010000199.1 GCA_023429345.1 Planctomycetota bacterium | reverse complement strand
GTCCAGGAGTTCGTCGGCGAGCTCCCCGCCCGCGTCGAGGCCCTCGAGGCCGCCTGGCGCGGCCGCCAGCTGGCCCACCTGACCCGCATGGCCCACCAGCTCAAGGGGTGCAGCGCCGGGTACGGCTTCCCCACGATCGGCACCGCCGCCGCCACCCTCGAGGAACGGCTCCGAGAACTCGACGCGGTCGATGGCGAGGCCGGCCTCGCCCTGCTCGCCTCCGAGTTTGAACAACTGATCGAACTGTGCTCCCGCGCCGCCCGACGCTGACGGTCCCCACCTATGCCGACCCAGAACGATGCCAACCAGGACCAGCAGCCCACCGTGCTGGTGATCGACGACTCCCCGGATGTCCACCGGCTGCTCAGCGTCCAGCTCAAGCACGAGGACCTGGCCCTGGCCGCGGCCGACACGGGCGAGGCGGGCCTCGCCCTGGCGCACGAGAAGCCCCCGGCGATGATCCTGCTGGACCTCGACATGCCCGGCCTCAGCGGCTTCGAGGTTCTGGTGACGTTGAAGAACGATCCCGACCTGATGCACATCCCGGTCATCGTGCTCTCGGGCCTGGGCTCGGCGCAGGACAAGGTCGCGGCGTTCGATCTCGGCGCGGTCGACTACATCACCAAGCCCTTCAACCTGACGGAGCTGCGCGTGCGGGTCCGGTCGGCCCTGCGCATGCACCACCTCGTGCAGATGCTCGCCCAGCGCGCCCGCATCGACGGCCTCACCGGCCTCTGGAACCGCGCCTACTTCGACAAGCGTTGGGGCGATGAGGTCGCCTCCAGCATCCGCCACCAGCGTCCGCTCACCCTCGCCATGATCGATGTGGACCACTTCAAGCGGGTGAACGACCAGTACGGGCACCCCACCGGGGATGTGGTCCTCCAGGGCCTCGCCCGCATCATGCTCCGCGAATCGCGTCAGGAGGACATCGCCTGCCGCTACGGCGGCGAAGAGTTCGCCCTCATCATGGCCGAGACCGGCCCCAAGGCGGCCCACGCCGTGTGCGAACGAATCGCCGCGACCGTGCGGGAATCCCGCTGGCCGGGGCTGGGGGTCAACCGCGTGACGGTCTCGATCGGCATCGTGGGCACGGACCGCGCGGCCGGCGCCGGCGCCGCCGAGTGGCTCCAGGTGGCGGACCAGCTGCTGTACAAGGCCAAATCCGAGGGACGCGACCGCATCCTCTCGGGCGACCTGCCCGGCCTGCGCATGGCCGGCTGAGTTACCGGAAGGGGATCACCACGCCGGCGTACCAGAGCACCGCATCGCGCGAGGGGTTCTTGCCATCGCCGGTGATGCGCGCGTTGGAGATGTGGTGCCAGCGCAGCCCGCCGTCGAACCGCAGCCCGCTGTCGGCGTCGAGCTCGTAGGTGAACCCCAGACCGACGCGCGGGGTGAAATCCACATCCGTCCCGCCCTCGGGCACCGCGCTCGTCGCGAAGAGCATGCCGATGCCGAGCTCGGTGTAGACGCTGAGCGGCTGCTCGTTGACAAAGTGCCAGCGGAAGGCCATGGCCGGGTTGATGCCGAAGGCGTTGTCGCCCCGCTGGTCGAAGTACCAGAGGTTGGCCTCCACCATGAACTCGACATCCTGCGCCAGGAACTGGCTCCACCCCGCGCGCACCCCGACATCCGTCGCCCGCGAGAAGTCGTACGCCGCCAGGCCGCTGAAGGTCAGCCACCGCGAGCCGTCGGTCCCGTAGGGCTGGTGACGCGGCCCCGGCGGCGCGCCGATCACCGGATCGACCGTCTCCGTCTCCGGCTGCGCGAACGTGATCTCCGGCGGGCGCAGGGCGAACGCCTCGCCATCCCCCGCCAGGGCGGACGGGAGCGGCAGCAGCAGGACCAGCGCACAGACAGCCCGAGGCAGAGTTCCCATGGGCCCGAAGGGTACCCTCGCGCGCCCTCCCGGGCGCGGGTGGCGACGGCCCGCCGCGCCCCGGCCGCGGCCGCGGTAGCATGCCGACCGTGCCGAGCAATGCCGTCCGGAAGCGGGTTTTGGAGTTGCGGGACACCCTCGAGCGGGCCAACCGGGCGTACTACGTCCACGCAGCGCCGATGATGCCCGACCCCGAGTTCGACGCCCTGCTGTCGGAGTTGGCGCGGCTGGAGCGGGAGCACCCCGAACTCGACGATCCGGACAGCCCCACGCACCGCGTCGGCGGCGAGCCCTTCGACGGCTTCGAGCAGGTCCGCCACCGCGTGCCCATGCTCAGCATCGACAACACCTACAACGAGGACGAGGTCCGGGAGTGGTACGAGCGGGTGATCGCCGGCCTCGGCGGCGCCAGACGCCGCGGCGGCAACGGTGGGGGGATCGGTGGGGCGGGGCTCTTCGGCGGCGGCGAGGGGCTCGCGGGCGTGCGCGTGGTCGCGGACCCGAAGATCGACGGCGTCGCCATGAGCCTCCGCTACGAGCGCGGTCGCCTCGCCTGCGCGGCGACACGGGGCGACGGCACGACCGGCGACGATGTGACGGCCAACGTCCGCACGATTCGCGCGGTCCCCACCGTGCTGCACGGCGCCGATGTCCCCGCCGTGCTGGAGGTCCGGGGCGAGGTCTTCATCCCGCTCAGCGAGTTCCAGCGGATCAACGACGAGCGCCAGGCGGAGGGCCTCGAGCTCTTCATGAACCCGCGCAACGCCTGCGCCGGTACGCTGAAGCAGCTCGACCCGCGCAAGGTCGCCACGCGCCGGCTCCGCTTCTACGCCTACGGCCGGGGCGAGGTCTCCGAGGGATTCGCCGGGTCACATGCGGAGCTGATGGGCAAGATCCGCGAGCTCGGAATCCCCACGAACCCGAGCGCTGTCGTGTGCGAGAGCCTGGCCGAGATCATGGCCGCGATCCACGACTTTGCGCCCCGCCGCGACACCCTCGACTACGCCACCGACGGCATGGTCATCCGCGTCGACCGCTACGAGCAGCAGGAGAAGCTCGGCTACACCGCCAAGAGCCCGCGCTGGGTGATCGCCTTCAAGTACCCGGCCGAGCAGAAACGCACCAGGCTCCTCGCCGTCGATGCCCAGGTCGGGAAGACCGGCCGCATCACCCCCCGCGCCCGCCTGGAGCCCGTCCTCGTTGCCGGCACCACCGTCCAGCACGCCACGCTGCACAACTACGGCCGCGCCCGCGACCTCCCCGTCACCGAGCGTCCCACCGAGCGCACCGAGCTCCGCATCGGCGACACCGTCGTGGTGGAAAAGGCCGGCGAGATCATTCCCCAGGTCGTCTCGGTCGTGCTCTCGGAGCGCCCGCGCGGCGCCCCCAAGGTCGAGCCCCCGGACCGCTGCCCCGTCTGCCGCGGCCCCGTGGAGATCGAGCCCCCCGAGGCCGAGAGCGACCCGTCGCGCGAAACCGGGCGCAGCTGCGCCAACCCCGAGTGCCCGGCCCAGATCGAGGAGAAGCTCATCTGGTTCGCCGGTCGCCGGCAGATGGACATCGAGGGCCTCGGCGAGAAGACCGTCCGTCAGATCCGCGCCGAATCGACCATCCCGCTCAACTCCTTCGCCGACATCTTCCGCCTCCCCGAGCACCGCGAGGCGCTCCTCGCGCTGGAGCGCATGGGCGAGAAAAAGGTCGAAAACCTGCTCGAGGGGATCGCCGCCGCCAGATCGCGCGGCCTCGCCCGCATCCTCGCCGGCATGGGAATTCTGCACGTCGGCGATGCCACCGCGAAGCTCCTGGCCCGGGCCTTCCCGGATATCGACGCCCTGATGGCCGCCAGAGTTGAGGACCTCATGCCGGCCGCCGTCGCGAACATGTCCTCCCGCAAGCGGGCCGAGCTTGGCTACGCCGAGCCCGCCGCCGTCTACGAAACCGGCCTGGGCGAAACCACCGCCCCCGCCGTCCACGAGTACCTTCACAGCCCGCAGGCCCAGAAAACCTTCCGCGAACTCCGCGAAACCGGGGTGGATCTGCGGTCACACGACTACCGCCCGCCCAGCGCGCCCGCCGCGGCCGGGCCCATGTCGGGCAAGACCGTCGTGATCACCGGGACGCTGGAGCGTTACAAGCGGGATGAACTCCGGGCCGTGCTGGAGTCGCTCGGGGCCAAGGTCACCGATTCGGTCTCGAAGAAAACGGACCTCCTGATCGCCGGAACCGAGGCGGGATCGAAGCTTGAGAAGGCCCGTGCACTGGGTATCCACATCTGGGATGAAGCCACCCTCCTGAAGGAGCTTCCGCGGTAAACTCGACGCCAGAGGTCGGGAGAAAGGAAGGGGCGGGAATGCAGAACGTCGAGTTCAAGGCGGAGCTGAGGGATCCGGGCCTCGCGCGGTCCATCTGCCGGGCCATCGGCGCGCAGCAGGTCGCGGACCTGGATCAGACCGACACGTACTACCGGCTCGCCGACGCCCGGCTGAAGCGGCGCGAGACCAGCGGCGAGCCGACGGAATGGATCCTCTACGACCGGCCGAACCAGGTCGGCTCGAAGCTCAGCACCTTCCACATCTATTCCGACGAGGAGGCCGCGGAGCGCTTCGGCGAGATGCACCAGCGCCCGTGGGTGGTAGTAAAGAAGCACCGCGAGCTCTGGATGCACGACCAGGTCCGCATCCATCTCGACGAGGTCGACGACCTGGGGGCGTTCGTCGAGTTCGAGGCGCTGATCAGCGCCCGCCACAAGCGGTTCGACGCCGAAGAGGCGGTGCTCACGCTCCGCAAGCAGCTCGCGCCCGCCCTCGGCGAGCCCGTCGCGGTGAGTTATTCCGACCTGCTCGCCGCGGGCCAGGAAAGCGGGGCCCTCTGATCATCCCGAAGGAGTCCGGCATGGACGGCGCGGCCGTGTACCGCTGGGATTCGCTCGAGCCCGACCGCCCGATGGACCTGCTCGAACGCAAGCGCATCATCGGCGAGCGGGCGATGATCTCGCATGTGTTCCTCCGCCGCGGCTGCCGGGTCCCGTCGCACGCGCACGCCAACGAGCAGTTCGCCTGCACCCTCTCGGGGCGCCTGCGCTTGGGCGTCGGGGAGGAGGGCACGCCGGGCTGGCGCGAGGTGATCGTCGGCGCTGGGGAAGTGCTGCACCTGCCCGGGGGCGTCGCACACTCGGCAGAAGCGCTCGAGGACACGCTCGTGCTCGACATCTTCAGCCCGCCCAGCGCCACCACCGGCATCGACCGCACCTGACCCCGCATCCCGACCCCGCATCACTCGTCTCGGGCGCTCAGCCCGCACTCGGGGCACTTCGCGGCGCTCGAGCCCTCGTACCCGCACCGGGGGCAGGAGTCCGGGGGCACGGGGATCATCCACCGGGCCAGCCGGGGCGCCAA
>JAEYVB010000188.1 GCA_023429345.1 Planctomycetota bacterium | reverse complement strand
CCGCCGACAACTGGAGCGAGCGGCACGCCACGTGCAACTAGGCTCGTGAACCATGGGCGCTGCCATCGCCAGAGCGGGATCGTTGCGTTTCGAGGACGCGGCCGTGGCCGCGCCGCAACGGATGATGCCGCGCGAGGACACCGATCCGCGGTGGGTGATCGCGGTGGCCGCGGCCCGGGCGCTCGAGGGAGGACAGGAGGCGATCCTGCCGCCGGAAGATCGCGAGCGGGTGACGCGGCTGGCGAAATCGCTGGGCCTACGGGCGTTCGATGCGGCGCTGGTGATCGCGATTGTGCAGGATGCGGCCCGCCGCGGGGAGCCGCTGGGCGGGGCGGCGGCGGATCGCCTGCGGATGGTCCCGAGGGCGGATACGCCGGCGGGGCGCGTGGAGCCGGTCTGGGGGCTGGTCGCCGGCGCGGTGGTCTGCGCGACGGTGCTGCTGGCGGCGCTGATGGCCTGGATCCAGGCCTGAGCGGCCGCGCCTTCGGGGGCGGGGTTGGAGGTGTTCAAAGAGCTGACGCGGCGTAGGCGCGGCCTTGGGCGCGTCGGGGGCGATGACGTCGGTTCAGTTCTGGTGGAGCTGTCCTGGTGATGTGCTGGTGCAAAAAGACCACCGCCCCGGAGGACCGGGGCGGTGGAGAGCTTCGTCAAAGCCAGAGGCCAGGACTTAGCGGCGGCGACGGGCAGCGACCAGACCGCCGAGGCCGAGGAGCGCGAGGCTCGAGGGCGCGGGGACGATCGGGACGTTGACGGCAGCGCCGTAGTTGCTGTTCGCGTTGAAGACCGCGGGCAGCGGGGAGACGTTGTCGAACGCGAACATCTGGGTCTGGAGGCCCAGGGCGCCGAGGGAGAGCGCGAAGCTCACCGTGCGGCTGTCGTAGGAGGTGGGCACCCACACGCCGCGCCACATGGTGGGGGTGGGGTTGACCGAGTTGAGGCCCGAGGGATCGGCGCCGAACTGGGCCGGGGAGATGTTGGTGAGACCGGAGCCGTTGGCGTTCGGGTCACCGTTCTGGGCGCCCGCGGCGAACGGAGGGACCACGCCGAGACGGTTCGCGTTGTTCGGGGGGGTGGTGTTGGCGGAGACAACCCAGCTGCCCGCGGCGCTGGCGGCGCCAGCGTCACCGGTCAGGTTGAGGTTGCCGTTCCAGAAACCGGCGAGGGTGCCGGCGCCAGCCGAACCGGGGTTCAGCGAGGCGGGGTAGGCGATCGAGGTGCCGGGGGCAACGTCGAACTCACCGTTGAACGTGAAACGGGCGCCTTCGCCGGGCTCCAGGATGCCGTTGGGGTTGGCAACCGGGGCGTAGGGGGCCGCGGCATCCACCTCGGTCCAAGCGAGGGTGTACGTCACGGTGACGGGCGGGGTGGACTGGGCCTGAGCGTTGGCCAGGGCAGCGACACCACCGACAGCAGCGAGCATGAGACCGACACGAGTCTTCATAAAGCTTTCTCCTCACGGAAACAATGGAACGGGCTTGTTCCTGACACACGGATTCAGCACGAGGCAGAACGACACGCTCGCTCTGACCCGGTGCGGAAAGTACCACACTCCGAATCATCCGCAAGCCCTTTTCTGCCCAGTCGACCGATTTTTTCTCAGGGTGCCGGCTTCTTTGACCGGTTCTGAACTATCGGAAGGACGGGGGAGAAACGGGCCTCCGGGGGTCACGGTGCTGGATGCACCTGACCCGGTGAGACTGTGCCACAGTGCGCGGGTTTTTGCAACCGGGGCGGTTGATTTTGTTTAACTGGGACCGCTGTTTTTAGGCCGTCTGGCGAGGGGAGGCCAGTCTGAAAGGTTTAGCGGGCCACATCTGGCCATGTGAAGGAGTCGCTCCCGGCAGTTATCGGACGCATACCTCGCCGGGCGGCGTGCTGGAGGTTTCGGGCCTCCCCGCTATGGTTACCGCCCCTCCCGGAGCGGCTGCCGGCTGAGGGGCCTACCGGTCAGCCACAGCGAAAGGGAAGAGATGCGTCGGGCCAAGATCAGCATCATCGGGGCGGGGAACATCGGCGGCACGTGCGCCCACTGGGCCGCGGCCAAGGAACTGGGCGACATCGTCCTCCTGGATATCCCCGAAAAAGAGGGCGTGGCCAAGGGCAAGGCGCTGGACCTGGCGTGCTGCGGCCCGATCGAGCGTTTCGACGCGCGGGTGGTGGGTACGAGTGATTACAAGGACATCGCGGGCTCGGACGTTGTGGTGATCACGGCGGGCCTGCCGCGCAAGCCGGGGATGAGCCGCGACGACCTGGTGCAGGTGAACGCGGGGATCGTGAAGAACGTGAGCCTGAAGGTCCGCGAGTTTGCGCCCGAGTCGATCGTGATCGTGATCAGCAACCCGCTGGACGCGATGGTGTACGTGGCGTGGAAGGTCACGGGGTTCCCCGCGCACCGGGTGTTGGGCCAGGCGGGGGCGCTCGATGTGGCGCGGTACAAGACGTTCCTGGCGATGGAGCTGGGCGTGAGCGTCGAGGACATCCTGGGCCTGCTGCTGGGCGGGCACGGGGACGACATGGTCCCGCTGCCGCGGCTGACGAGCGTGAACGGGATCCCGGTGACGGACCTCCTGCCGATGGAGAAGATCCAGGCGTGCGTGGACCGGGCGAAGGTGGGCGGGGGCGAGATCGTGAAGCTGATGGGGACGAGCGCGTACTACGCGCCGGCCTCGGGGGCGATCGACATGGTCGAGGCGATCGTGCGGGACAAGAAGCGGGTGATCCCCTCGGCGGCGTACTGCGAGGACGAGTACGGGGTGGCGCCGGGGCAGAAGGGCAAGGGCTACTTCGTCGGCGTGCCGTGCGTGCTGGGGTCCAAGGGCGTCGAGAAGATCATCAGCTTCAAGATGACTCCCGAGGAGAAGAAGTCCATGGACGAGTCGATCAGCCATGTGAAGGACTTGGTCGGCGCGACGCAGCGGCTGTTCCCGGACCTGGTGTAAGACCCCGAATCGCGGGCACCGGAATCCCACCAACCGCCCCGACGGGGCGGTTTTTTCGTTGTGGCCGGGGCCGCTACCCTCTTCCGACGCTGGTTCACGGCCTCCCCCGCCGCTCTCTCGACCACCCACTCCTGACCGGAGCCGCCCCTTGCCCGACCCGTTGCCCATGCCCTTCCCGCTGACGCGTCACGAGGACGAGACGTTTGTGTCGCAGACGGTGTTCCTGTCCGGGCACGCCTACCTGCGGTGCCGCTTCGAGCGCTGCACGCTGGTGGTGACGAACATGCCCTTTGTGCTGCAGCAGAACCAGATCATCGGGTGCAACTGGCGGGTGGAGTACGACATCCTGTGGGGTGATCCTGCGTCGCGCTCGAACCTGCGGCGGCTGCTGGACGCGATCGACGGCGCTGCCGACGAGATCGGGTTCCAGCCCCCGCCTCAGTAGCCCCAGCCTCGAAGGTGCACGGGTGCGCCCTGCCCGCGATATCGCGAGCTCAGGGCCTCCGGCAGCTGATTCACATACTGGCTTAGCAGTTCCTCTCGCGGGTGCAGGGCGAGCGTGAACGGCCGGGCGAGGGGAACTCCGGCGGTCACCATCCACCCATGGATTTGGAAGATCCCTTCAGAGCGTCTGGAGCCCCAGCGCGTGGTGGGATGCATCCGCACTTCGATCGCGTCGATGCTGACCTCTCGAAGTTGACCCCGGCCGGCGACCCTCCAACCCACGCGCGCCCGGCCCTTGGCCGGATCAACTTCCAGCACGTACCCGTGTGTCGCGTACACCGCTGCGCCGAGGACCGCGGGGGCACAGGGGAGGACAAAGTACAGCAGAATGTCGGCAATCCCGTGCTGAACGGAGCGGTCCCCCCACGATACGAAGAGCCGCATGAATGGGATCAGGAGTGGAAACAGGAGCAACTCGACCGTAACTGGCGTGAAGCTTGGCTTCTCGATAAATCGCAGCACGGCACCGCGAGCTCGTCGAGGTCTCCGCCGCCGGCGGCCCCAGTAGGCGGGCGGGCCCTGCAGCCAGGGCCGGAAGCATCGGTACCGGATGGTCCGCAGGAGCCGTCGGACACGTTCATCCGGCGCCTCGGGAATGATGCACTTGAGGTACGACGTCCACTCTCCGCACTCGGGGCACTTGTCAAAGGCGTCGGCGAGTGTCGGGCCAACGTTGTACCCGCAGTTCGGGCAGAGGCAGTTCTGGGGTCGTAGTCCTTGGCCGCGGCGATTCATGGCCATGGCACTGTAATGGCTCAGCGGCGGCGTTTGGGGGCGGTCTTGAGTTTGCGGTAGGTC
>JAEYVB010000158.1 GCA_023429345.1 Planctomycetota bacterium | reverse complement strand
GGTCGTTGCCGAGCGACGGGGCGTGGCTCGAGAACGCCGAGCGGGCGATCCTCCAGATGCTGGACGAGCGCAGCATCGAGAAACCGGTCATCGTCGGCCAGGCGATGGGCGGGCATCTGGCTCTGCGGCTGGCGACGGCCCATCCCGAGCGGTTCCGCTCGGTGGTCGTCCTCAACA
The DNA here is from genome assembly GCA_023429345.1 of Planctomycetota bacterium. GTDB lineage: Bacteria > Planctomycetota > Phycisphaerae > Phycisphaerales > UBA1924 > JAEYVB01. The sequence continues at coordinate 4,778 of JAEYVB010000158.1, read as the reverse complement.
GCATGGCCGCGTACCCCATCGGCGGACCCACCGAGGACCTCGATCCCGGGCAGCGGCGGATGATCGCCAACGACCTCTTGCCGCGGCAGATCGACATGATTTCGGAGGAGGATTGGAACACGCAGCAGCACGAGTGGCTGCGGGAGGCGATGGCCGACCAGGAGCGCGCGAATATCCTCGCGGAGCGGGCAAAGTCCGTGAAAAAGCCGGTCAGCCGCCGGTACATGCTCGAGTACCTGGGGGCGGACATCACGGCCGATCTCCCCAAGGCGAGCCTGCCCGTGCTGGTGATCGCGGGGCTGCCGGACATGCCCGCGGCTGATGCGGCGACGGTTCGCGCGATGTGGCCGCGGCTCTACGCGGGCGCGCCGGACCACACGCTGGTCTTCTTTGAGGGCACCCGCGAGTTTGTGACCGAGGATGCGCCCGCGGAACTCGATCGGGCGGTGGACCAGTTCATCAAGGGGGAGAAGGTTCAGGGCAAGGAGTTGCCGGCGAGACCGGCGCCGGAGCCGGCCCCCGCCGAACTGGCTCCCGCCCCGGAGGCCCCGAAGCCTTGAGCCGGGCTTTCTCCGACCTGCTCATCGACTGCATCCGCCGGGCCGGGAGCCCGACCTGCGGCGGGCTCGATCCGGTGCTGGACCGGCTGCCGAGCGACGTTCGCGGGCAGGGCGACCCGGTCGAGGCGATCGCGGAGTTCTGCCGCGGCGTCATCGACGCGGTGGCGGACCATGTGGCCGCGGTCAAGTTTCAGTCCGCGTGCTTTGAGCGGTACGGCGGGCCGGGGTTCGGCCTGCTGGCGATGCTGGCGCCGTACGCGGCGGAACGCGGCCTGGCGGTGGTGCTCGACGCCAAGCGCGGGGACATCGGCATCACAGCGGACCATTACGCCGCGATGGCCGCGGGCCTGGGGGCGCACGCGATCACGGCGAGCCCGTACCTGGGGCCGGAGACGCTCGCCCCCTACCTCCAAGCGGGCCTGGGGGTGTTCGCGCTTGTCCGGACGAGCAACCCGGACAGCGATGCGGTGCAGGGGCAGCGGCTGGCGGATGGGCGCAGCGTGGCGGAGATGATCGCGGACCATGTTGCGGCCCTGGGGGCAACGAGCACCGGGCTGAACGGCTATTCAAATCTCGGGGCGGTGGTTGGGGCCACCAAGGCGGCCGATGGGCGGGCGTTGCGGGCCCGGATGCCGCGGCAGGTCTTCCTGGTGCCGGGGTATGGGGCCCAGGGGGGCACAGCGGAGGACATCCGGGCGCTCGTGGACGGCCGACCGGAGTGCGGCGGGGGCGTTCTCGTGACGGCGAGCAGGTCGGTGATTTACCCTACGCCGACGGGGCCCGGGGACTGGACCAAGGCGGTTGCCCGGGCCGCGATCGGGTTTGCGACGGAGATCCGACAGGTTATCGGAACCTGACCCCGAAGGCGTCGGCGGCGGCCCCTCGCTTGCGGTTCGAGCGCTAGGGTTTTATTGTGGGTGCTGCATGGCACCCGGATTTCTTCTCTGAAACCGCCATGGTTCTGCCACAAAGAGCAGCCGCATTGCCCCGACCGATCACGATCCTTCCGGATCCGCCGCCACCACCGACCGCCATCGGCCTGATCGCCGGGGGTGGGCGCCTGCCGATCATCGTCGCCCAGGGGCTGCGGGAGGCGGGTCACCCGGTGCATGGGCTGGGGCTTTCCCGCCAGTACGACCACGAGCTGCCGGCGCTGTGCTCCAGCTTCCGGGAGGTGGGGCTGATGCGGATCGGGAGCTGGGCCCGGGCGTTCAGCCGGCTGGGGGTCCGCCACGCGATCATGGTCGGGAAGGTGGACAAGGCCAAGCTGATGCACGACCCGCTCCGGATGATCCACAACATCCCGGACCTGCGGACGGTCATGGCGTGGTATCGTCTCTCGCGGGGGGTGCTGGCCAAGGACAAGCGGTCGCACGCGGTGCTGGCGGCGATCGCCGATGAACTGGACCGCTCGGGAGTGCAACTGATCGACTCGACCGTGCCCATCCCGGACCAGCTCGCCACGCCGGGGGTGATGACCGCTCGGCAGCCGACGGCGGAGCAGCGGGCGGACATCGAGTTTGTCTGGCCGCTCCTGGGCGAGGTGCTGCGGCTGGATATCGGCCAGGCCATCGCGGTGCGGGAGATGGATGTGATCGCGGTGGAGGCGGTCGAGGGGACGGACCGCATGATCGAGCGGGTGGGACAGATCTGCCGGACGACGGGCTGGACGCTGGTGAAGGGGGCCCGAGCCGGTCATGATCGACGCAGCGATGTGCCCACGGTCGGGGTCAACACGATCACGAACATGCACGCGTGCGGGGGGCGGTGCCTGGCGCTGGCCGCGGGCGATGTGATCATGGTGGACAAGCCGTCGATGATCGAGCTTGCGGACCGGCTGGGGGTCGCGATCGTGGGGGTTACGCCCGGTCAGGCCTGACGGGGCCGGACTACGGGGGGAGGCCTGCGGGGCTATTTGGCGGGGATATCGCGGCGGCCGGCAGCGACGCTCTCTTCGGAGACGGGTTCGACGTCCGGGGTGATGCCCTCGACCGGCTCGACGGTTTCCAAGCGGACCCGGACGACGCGGGTAGGCTCGGCCTCGATGACCGTGAGCAGGATCTCGCCGATGCGGACGCTCTCGGCGACGGAGGGGATCCGTCCGAGCCGGGTGACCACGAGGCCGCCAACGGTGTCGTACTCCTCGCCCTCGGGGAGCTCGACGCGGATGTCGCGGAGGCGGTCGTTGGCGTCGTGGATGTAGGCGCGGCCGTCGATCTCGGCGGTGCGGGTGTCGGTGCTGACCGCGATCTCGGGGAGGTCGTCCTCGGTCTCCTCGTACTCGTCCTGGATCTCGCCGAAGATCTCCTCGACGATGTCCTCGAGGGTGACGAGGCCGGCGATCCCGCCGTACTCGTCGGCGACCATGGCGACGTGGACCTTCTTGGCGACCAGTTCCTGCAGGAGCTCGCGGATGGTCTTGGCCTCGGGGACGAAGATCGCCGGGCGCAGGATGCTCTTGAGCTCGAAGGGCTTACCGCTGCCGCGGCTGCCGTCGCTGGCCAGCCACCGCATGAGGTCCTTGATGTAGAACATGCCGACGATGTGGTCGAGGCTCTCGTGGAAGACGGGGATGCGGCTGTGCCGGCACTCGGAGATGAACTTGGTGATGGTGCCGAGGTTGTCCGTGAGCTCGATCGCTTCGACCTCGGTGCGGGGGGTCATGATCTGCTCGACGGTGGTGGAGCGGAAGTCCACGACCGCCTCGATCATGTCGCGCTCGACCTGGTCGAACTGGCCTTCCTCCTGCCCTTCCTCGATCACCGACAGGAGTTCGGCCTCGATGCCCTGGGCGTCGGTCGCGTCGGTGCGGCCGGTGAGGCGGCGGACGATGAGATCGGAGGCGCCGACGATCTTGTTCAGCGGCAGCTGAAGGATGTAGCAGGCCCGGATCAGCCACGACCAGCGGTAGACGGTCTGCTCCGAGGCGTACATCGAGATGCTGTGCGGCACGACCAGGCCGAAGACCCAGATCGCCAGCGACGCGATCGCGATCCCGGCGATGATCCCGGTCCAGGTGGGGTTGGAGAGTTCGCCCCTCATCGCCTCGACCCAGAAGACCGTGGCGACCGCGACGATCATGTTGCAGACGATCCGGGGCAGGGCCACGGCGGTGGAGTGGCCGTTCACATCGTCCAGGATGCGGTCCACGCGGCGGGAGGCGGCGCGGCTGCGGTTTTTCTCGACGATCTCCTCGAGCGTCGTCCGCGCCATGTCCTTGAGCGAATGGAACAGGGTCGAGAGCACGGCTCCGACCGCCATCCCCGCCACGGCCACCCAGAACCAGCCGCCCGTACTCAACTCGACTCCTTCCCTTCGGCGCCGGTGCTCTCGGGGCGGGCGTAGGTGACGCCGACCCCGAGCCGCTCGAGCACCTCATCCTCGGCCCGGTGCATCCGCGCGGCCGCGGCCTCGTCGTGATCGTCGTGGCCCAGGCAGTGCAGGACGCCGTGGAGGGCGTACAGCAGCAGTTCGCGGGCGGGCTCGTGGCCGCGGCCGCGGGCCTGGCGCTCGGCCTCGTCTATGCAGACTAAAATGTCGGTATCCAGGGTTCCGTCGTCGGTTCCGTCGTCGCCGCCGGAGAGATCGAAGGTGAGGACGTCGGTGGTGCCCTCAACCCCCTTGTACCGCTCGTGGGCGTGGGCCATTTCGGGGTCGGCGACGATCCGGACGCGGACCTCTCCCGGCGGGCCGAGGACCTCCAGGGCCCCCTCGAGCTGGCCGCGCAGCCATAGCAGATCGCCGGCGTGCAGCCGCCGCGTGCTGTCGAAGAGTTCGATGGATGCTGGCCCGTGCGAGGCGGGAGATGGAGGTTTGTCGCTGTCGGCTTCGATCATGTCGTGGTCGGTTCCCCTCAGGAGTAAGTCTAGGGGAAGATCGGACAGGGGCCAAGGCGAATTCGGACGGCGTGTGTTAGGTAATTCTTGATAGCGTTCACTAACTTGTCCTCGGGACTATCGCGGTAGGCCCGGCTCAACGATATTCTGCTGCGGAATAGACGCTGACACGGAGAGATCGATGCGAACCTCGAATCCGGCGATGCAGGCCTTTGTCCATCAAGACACCTATCCGGCCGTGGACGGGAGCCGATCTAGGGTAATGACCTACCGGGGGACGATCATCGCGTCGGGCGTGCTGACGGCGCTGTGCGCGATCTCCGCGGTGCTGACCTGGGACATGATGGCGGGCGGTCGGGTGGGGGCGGTGATGCCCTATCTG